>CAZZCH010000013.1:0-55558 GCA_964652895.1 uncultured Eubacteriales bacterium | reverse complement strand
TCCATCAACACCCGGGCCTATTGCGCCTCGTTCGGGTTCGGCGGCACCGACCAGCAGAAGAAGGGTTCGATGCTGTCGGGCGGGGAGCGGAACCGCGTCCACTTGGCCAAGGCCATGTCCGAGGGCGGCAACGTGATCCTCCTGGACGAGCCGACCAACGATCTGGACGTCAACACCCTGCGGTCCCTGGAGGACGCGCTGGCCGGGTTCGCCGGGTGCGCCGTGGTCGTCAGCCACGACCGCTGGTTCCTGGACCGGGTCGCCACCCACATCCTGGCCTTCGAGGAGGACGGCGGCATCCACTGGGTCTTCGGGAACTACTCCGAGTACCGGGAGGACTTGCGCAAGCGCAAAGGTAACGCCGCCGACCAGCCTCACCGGCTGAAGTACAAGACGCTGAAGCGATGAGCCCGGCGGCCGCGCCTTCTCCAAGGACCAGGCCAGCGATGCCGGGGCCGCCTTCATCCTCAACGAGGAGGCCGTCCGCCGGATGGGGCTCAAGGATCCCGTCGGAAAGCGATTCTCGGTGTCCAAAGAACGGACAGGTCTGATCATCGGCGTGGCCAAGAACACCCAATTCCGGTCGTTCCGTTTCAAGGAGGAGCCGCGGCTGTTCTATGTATCCGACATGGCCGAGGCGAACGACACGGGGGCCATCCTGGTCAAGATCGACGGCGCCAGGATCCCTGAAGCCCTGGCGCACATCCGGAGCGTGTGGGAGGAGTTCAATCCGGTTTCCCCGTTCGAATACCGGTTTCTCGATGAGGTTTACGAGGGCCTGTACCGGCAGGAGAGCCGGACGAACCGGGTGTTCGACGGGTTCGCGGGGATGGCCGTTTTTATCGCCTGCTTGGGGCTCCTGGGACTAGCCTCCTTCACGGCCGAGCGGCGGAGGAAGGAGATCGGGATCCGCAAGGTTCTGGGCGCGTCGTCCCGGACCGTTGCGTCGCTGATCGCGGGCCAGCTGACGAAGTGGGTTCTCGCGGCCAACCTCATCGCCTGGCCCGCGGCCTACTTGACCTTGAACAAGCTGCTCCAAGTCTATACGTTCCGAACAAGGATGAATGTCTTGGTTTTCGCCCTGCCTTCGTTGGCCGTCTTCGGTCTCGCCTGGCTGACGGTCGCCGTCCTCGCTTTGAAAACGACCCGGGCGAACCCGGCCGAAAGCCTGCGGTTCGAGTAGGGACCGGCCGGCAGGACCGGCAACCGGTGGTCGTCCGGCGGCCGCGTATTGCGTGTCCATTGACTTGGGCCCGGGACGGGGGTATCATCAATTCGTGAGGGGAGGCATGAGTTTAAAGACCCATGGCCCGCGGATGATCGCGCCGCGAAAAAGGGAATTCTTTGGCCTCTTTCTTGTTTTGATCGCCACAGCCGTGGTTTTTCCCGCCGTGCCCGTTGAGCCTCGTGTCAACTCCGCCCAAGCCGTCGAGGACCGCCCCGCCGAATTGGCCGACATCTTAGAGCGCTGTGCGGCTTATTGCGACCGGCTCTCGGGCGCCATCCTGGACTTTATCTGCCTGGAGCGGATCGAAGAGATAGTCGCGAACGTGGTCATCGTGGACCCCACAACAGGCGCCGCAACCGCGGGCTTTGAAGACTCGGGAGACCTGATTGAGATCGCGAAGAGCTCGGACCCCGGCCACGTGGCCTTCAGCGTGCGAACGAAAAAAAAGGTCCGTTCGAGCTTCGTCTATGATTACCAACTCGTCCGGGACAGGACGGGCCAAATCACCGAAACGCGGACCCTTGTCAAGGAAAACGGCCACTCCGTACTCGAGAAAAACGCCCCCTTAAAGACCCACGTTTTCAGTTATCAATTTATCATCATGGGCCCGGTTGCGATGCTCGGCCGGGACCGGCAGAATTTGTTCGACTTCAAGATCATCAAAGAAACGACGCTCAGGAAAGAGCGGGCCATTATCATCCAAGCTACTCCCAAGCCCGGCTGGCATGGGGATATCCTATCCGGGAAGATATGGGTCCGGAAAAGCGACGCCGGGGTCCTCAAGATCGAGTGGTTACCCGAGTCCATAGGACACTATGCGAGGGTCTTGGATCTGGCGAAGCAGATCGGAGCCAATGCGCATCTGACCTTGACCACCGAATTTGCGTTCGAGCACAACGGCGTCCGCTTCCCCAGCCATTATAAGATCGAGGAAATGTATCTCTTTTCAACGAGACCTCCGCTGGTCTTCTCGATGACCGAGGTAACGTCGGCGGGCTATAAATATTTCACCGTCGAGACAGGGGTTGCGGTCCGAAAATAGATGGCCCGGATGGGGGGAAGCGGCCCGACCCGAGGTGCCGAGAATGGCCGGGTGCCCGAACCCTAAGCGGCGTTCAGGGACGCCATGCGGTTCAGAAAGAAACCGAGTTCCGCTTCAATCTCGCTGAGACGCGCCCGGGCCTCGGCGTATTCGGCCACGATCTGTTTCAATCGTCCGCGAAGACGGGCCTTTTCCGCTCTGAACCAGGCCTCTTTTTCTTCCGCCAAGCGCCGCATGTCGTCCTGGACCTTGGCCCGCACGCCAGCCAGCGTCGTCGCGTACTCGTCCTTTAAAAGCTTCAGCTTTTCCGCCGCTTTTGTGTACTCCGCTCTTAGCGATCTGGTAACGAAAGCCAGGGCATATCCCTGCTTGAGCCCGGCGACGAGTTCCCGCACCGGCACGATGGATTGGACCCGATGGGCGTTCGCTCCGCAGAAGACGAAGCCGTTCTCGAAGTCCCCCTTCCGGGCGCTGTCGAGGGCCTCGGAAATGCAATAGCGGGCCTTGCCGGCTTCGCAGCTTTCGAGACAGTGCGACGGGCAACGAAAGATCTTTTTCTCCCCTCGGGCGATCGCCGCCAGGAACGGGCCGCGGATGGCCCTCCCCGGCAGGCCCACGGGGCTCTGGATGATGACGATGTCCTCTTCCCGGCAGGACAAGTAAGCTTGCTTGAAACGGATATCGGCTTCGCATTCGGTGGTCGCCACGAAACGGGTGCCGAGTTGCACCCCATGGGCCCCGAGCGCCAGGAATCGAAGGATGTCCTCCCCCGAAAAGATGCCGCCCGCGGCGATCACCGGGAACGTCCGGGTCCAGCGCACTTCGAATTCACCGAGCGCTTCGACGACTTCCGGGACGATCCGTTCGAGCTGAAATTCAGGGCGATCGATCTGTTCCGGCTTGAATCCGAGATGTCCCCCCGCCCGGGGGCCTTCGACCACGACGGCATCGGGGAGGTCGCCGTAATGCTTTTCCCAGGATTGGAAGATCAGGCGGGCCGCTCGCGCGGAGCTGACGATCGGGACGACTTTTGCGCCCGCCGCCCGGATGGCAGGTACGGGGATGCCCTTGATCGGAAGTCCGGCTCCGAGGAAAAGGACGTCGACTTTCTCCTCGACAGCGGCTTCGAGTAGTTGATGGAAACAGTCGACGGCGACCATGATATTGACGCCGATGAGGCCGTCCGATTTTAGGCGCGCTGCGCGGACCTCGCGACGAAGGGCCCGGACGTTGGCCGCGGTGGGATCGTCGTAGTAATCGTCCTCGAGCATGCCGATGGCGTTGGCGGCGATGACGCCGATCCCGCCTTCCCGGGCAACGGCGGCGGCCAGGGTCGAAAGCGATATGCCGACGCCCATCCCGCCCTGGACGATCGGGAGCCCGGCCGTTTTATCGCCGATCCGGAGCGCGGGAAGCGGGTATTTCGCCGCGCAGTGGTCCTTGAACTCGGCGAATTTCGTTTCGAGGGCTTTCCGTAGGCTCATGATAATCCTGTAGGTCGCAGCAATCATAAGCGTATCTGGCGGAGGAGTCAAGGCGGAGCCCGGGTTTGATGGCGGCTCCCCCTGAAGGGAGCTGCGGAGGTCTTTGGTGAAACGCACCGCTTATGCGATAATCCTTTTCGTCGATGGGAGTGAGGATTTGAGGATGGAAAAACCCTGCTACGAATTGATCGCCACGGCTTTCGGGACAATGGGCATCGCCTGGTGGAGAGCAGCGGCCGGGCCGAGAGTCCGACAGGTGTTTCTGAGCAGAGGGCGAAAGCCCGCCGAGAGGGCCGTCTTGGAAGAATATGCCGATGCCCGGCGGTTTGCGTCTTCCGGGATCGTCAGGCTTGGGGACCGAATACAACGCTTTCTCGAGGGCGAAGCCGTCGTCTTCGATCTGGAGATGATCGCGCTGGAGGTGTGCGGGGAATTCCAACGACATGTCCTGCTGGCGGAACATGGGATACCACGGGGCTGGGTCAGCACCTACGGCCGGATCGCCCGACACGTCGGATCGCCGGGAAGCGGCCGGGCGGTCGGACGGGCCTTGGCGACGAACCCGTTCCCGATCATTATCCCGTGTCATCGGGCGGTAAGGGCGGACGGGGGGATAGGCGGTTATCAGGGGGGAGGGGAGATGAAACGGGCGTTGCTGGCCAGGGAGGGAGTGGGATTCGCCACCACGGGGAAGGTCCTGATGTCGAGAGTATATTATTGAGCGACGTTCTCTGATTTCCCTGTTCTTTATTGCGGGCGGAGTTCTTTTGTGGTAGGATATGGGCCGGAAATCCCCCATAAAGGGGGCGCGGGTCGGATAAAGGTAAAGAGGGCAGCGGCCCTAACAGCCAACATACTCCTCTCCTTTATTGCGATCGATTTATTAGCACGGGCCGATTCGGGTGCCCCCCGGACGGACCCTTCGTCAAAGGAGACGAGTATGAACATCTACGTAGGCAACCTGTCTTTCACCGTGACCGAGGACGACCTCCGGCAGGCTTTCCAGGCCTTCGGAGCCGTCGAAAAAGCGGCCATCATCACCGACAAGATGAGCGGCCAGCCCCGCGGCTTCGGCTTCGTCGAGATGCCGAACAAGGACGAGGCGGTCAAGGCCATCGGCGGCCTCAACGGCAAGGACCTCAAGGGCCGGAACCTCAAGGTCAACGAAGCCCAGCCCCGGCCGGCCGGCGGCGGCGGCAGAGGCGGCTTTGGCGGCGGCGGCGGCGGCCGCGGTCGTTACTGATCGATCGTTTAACTTAGCGATCTCATCACAGTCGTACGCAAGGGCGGATGCCCGGGTTGGGCACTCCGCCCTTTTTTATTCCTCCTCTCAGCCTGAGCGCTTCCGCCAACTCCGGCGGCGCCCGGCGAGCGGCATAAATAAATTTATTCGATGCGCGACTTCACCGAATGCGAGGTCCTTCGGTACAGGGTTTCGTTCTAGCCGGCGAATGCGCGGGCGCCCGTTCACGGCCCGGAAGCAGCTCGTGCTTCTCTTGGCCTCTCTGCGCTAACGCAGAGCTTTCGCGGAGTCCGGTTCGGCGAATTTACAGCCGGATGGCGACGGCGCCGCTGATCATAAGCCCGTCGAAAATCCCGGCGTCGGCGAGGACGTGGATGTTTTTCGTCAGCCGCGCCTTCAGGCCGAGGTTGAGCTGGATGAACGGCAGAAAGTTCGGGAGCTTGAAATCGGTGTCGGATTCGTCCAAGAGCTCCCGGAGGGTTTTCGTATCCGAACCCTCGACCGTATCGGTCGGAATCGTGCTTCCCGTAAGCTCCCCGGAGTAGCTGTAAGACAGGGTCGAGTCGTCCAGTGCCCTGGCCGTCGAGATGCCGCCGCCGAAGGTAATGTAGGGATGGACGGCCGCCGACGGAAAAATGTCCCAGCGGAAGGTCAGGAGAAATGACATCGCTTTGATGATCGCGTCGGCGTTCGCCGTCCCGCTGAAGGTCGCCGTCTCCATAGTGCCCATGTCCTGGAGCTGCATCAGTGACGTCACCGTGGGGTTGACCCTGAAGGAGCTCTTCTCGACGGAAACGCCCAGGCTGAACGAGCCGCGGTGACCGCGGGGATAGAAACGGACACCGAAACCGTAATCGTCGCCGCTCGAGCTGAAGTCGAGGGTCTGATCGTAGGAGGTCATGGTCATCCCGGGATAAGAATCCTGGATGTCGGACAGGATCCGACCCTGGATCTCATCCTTCGTCGCGTCGTCAAGGGCGTCCTTGGCCAGGTTCCCGAGCAGGTTCAGACTCCACCGGCCGTAATGGCCGCTGAACTCGAAGTACCCCTGGGCCCTGAGTGCGGGGGCCGCGGTCAGAAGCAGGACTAGGGAGAGGAAAAGAACAAGACGGCGTGCGGGCATGTTGACTTCCTTTCTACAACGAAATTGATCGCAACAGAACTTTCTGTCATTGTGAATGCTCCGGCGACCGTTTGTCAAGTCCAGGCCGTCATCGCCCAGCGCTACCGGGGCGCCCGCTGGCCGATCTTAGGTTCACTCGTAGCGCAGGGAGTCGACCGGGTTAGAACGTGCGGCGCGCAGGGTCTGCGAGCCGACGGTCAGCCCGGCCCCGGCATTCATGCCGGGGAGTTCAGGGGTTGACATCGTTTCCGGCTTAGGCCTATCATCCTCGTGCTGGTCGGAGAGGAGGCAAAAGAGATGAGAAAGCTCGCTTTGATCCTTGGAGTCGCAGTTTGTTTCGGCGCGGGGTTGCTGTTGGCCGCCCAGGCCGGGAAATCCGCCTGGAAAGGCACGGTCGCGACCGAAGACGGCGTCAAGGTCGTCAAGAACCCGTCTGAACCGCTCTATGGAGAGTTCGTCTTCGACCTGAAGGAAGATCTCCGACTGGGCGGGGACCCGGAGAAGGAAGCTTCATACTTCCCCAAAGGCGCCTCGTTGACCATTGACGCCGTCGGGAACCTCTACGTGACCGACCGGGGGAACAATCGGGTCCAGATGTTCGACAAAACCGGCGCCTTTGTCCGGACGGTCGGCCGGCAGGGCCAGGGCCCGGGCGAGTACATGTTTGCGGGCTTTGTTTACATCGGAGAGGATGGAGATATCTGGGTCGAGGGCGGGCCTCAGTGGGTCGTCTTTTCGAAGGATGGCCTTTTCCTGAAAAACGTCCTCGTGAGCAAGTCCATGCGCCAGAAGATGCTAGGTCCCGGCGGATCGTTCATCGGCACGACCCAGCCTTCCGCGGCGCGGGGTGACCCAAAGCATGAGCTTATCCGCGTCGAGTCCGACGGGAAAACCTTCCGGACGATCGCCGAGTTCCGTGGCGAGATCAGTCAAGCGAAGCGGGCCATTTCTTTCCATTCGTATAGCAATTCGATCGCGTTCGCGCCGGTCACGTTGGGTTCTTTCGTCTATGGGTTTACCGATGAGTACAAGATCTACGTGGCCGATTTCGATGGGCGGACGACTCTTGTCATGACTAAAGACGAGAAACCCCAGTCGATCTCGGGAAACGAGAAGAACGAAACACGAAAGAACGGCGTGTGGGGCGTCACGGGGAGCAATAACCCCGAAGAGGGGATCTTCTTTCCCGACCACCGCCCCTATTTCAGTCGGCTCATGGCCGACGACGCGGGGCGGATATACGTCTTCCGATCCAAGTCCATCCTGGAGAAGGACGCTCCGATCCGCGTCGACGTCTTCTCACGAGAAGGAGTTTATCTCTACCGGATGACCTGGGCGTCCCGGCCGGCCGCGATCCGCTCCGGCTTCCTCTACGAAGTCCGAGAGGACCCCGAGACGAGCGAATACCTCGTCATCCGCCAGAAGATCACGAACTGGGAGGCCATGAAGGCACGCTGACCCGGCCCTCCCGGCATCACTCGTACCGGATCGTTTCGACGGGATCGGTCTGGGCGGCCTTGACCGCCTGCCAGGCGATCGTCGCCATGGCCACGACCAGGGCCAGCGACCCTGCCGCGAGGAAGCTCCACACGGGCACGTCGATGCGGTAGGCGAACCCCTGGAGCCAGCGTCTCATGATGAAGTAGGCGGCCGGCCAGGCGACGATGTTGGCGGTCAGGACGAGCCGGCCGAAACCGGCCGAGAACATGGCCACGATCCGGCCCGACGACGCGCCCAGGACCTTGCGCACACCGATCTCCTTCCGGCGCCGGGCGACGGTCAGGGCGGTCAGCCCGAAGAGGCCCAGGGCGGCGATGACCACGGTGAAGCCCGAGGCGAAGCCGACCATCCGGCGCCAGCGTTCGACCTCGCCGTACTGGGCCTGGATGTCCTCGTCGAGGAAGGTGAAGGAGAACGGGATGCCGGGCGCGGCCACGGTCCAGGCCGACTTGAGCAGGTCGATCCCGGCTTCGACCCCGTTGGGGGCGAAACGGACGTTGATGAAGTTCGGCGACCGGGGCGGGAAGGACGTGGAGATATCGTTGGTGCCCCGGAGAAGCGTTGTCGGGTCGAGGACGAGCACGGCCGGCCGGACCGAGCTCCTCAGCGACTCGAAGTTGAAATCGCGGACGACGCCGACGACCCGATGGGGCGGGAAGTTCGGGCCAGGCAAGCTTTTTCCAACGCCGGAGTCCCAGCCAAAATAGCGGAGCAGAGCTTCGTTGACAACGATGGCCTCCGCCGGGTCCGTGCCGAAGTCCCGGGAGAACCAGCGGCCGGCGGCCAGCCGCAGCTCCATCGTCTGGAAAAAGTCGTGATCGACGGTGATCTGGGCGAATTGCTTGAAGGCCCCGTCGGGGCCGTCGAACCCGAGGAGGGTCCAGTCCTTGGCGAAGGTCGACGACGCGCCGGTGACGCCCAGGATCTCGCGCCGTCCCGCGAGCGAGTTCCTCAGCCGTTCGACGACCGCCGGGCGCTCCGCGGACGGGGCGCGGTTGGGCACGACCACGACCTGCTCGCGGTTGAAGCCGATGTCGCGGCCGACCAGGAAACGGAACTGGGCGCCGATGACCATGGCGCAGACGATGAGGCCGATGGACACGGCGAATTGCCCGACGACGAGGCCGTTGACGAGGCGGCGCTTGCCGCCGATGCGCAGGGTGCGGCCCATGATCTCGATGGGCTCGAGGCGCGACAGGAATAGCGCCGGGTAGCTCCCGGCGGCCAGCCCGACGACGAAGACGAGTCCCACGAGAAAGAGGACCGTGTCCAATCCGAATGCTAGGGCCAATGACTTCCCCGTCAGGGCGTTGAAAGTCGGGAGCAGCACGGCGGCCAGGACGAGCCCGGCGACAAGGGCCGAGAAGCTCAGGAGGAGGGCCTCGCCCAGAAATTGGCGGACGATCTGCCGTCTATCGGCCCCCATCGTCTTGCGCACACCGACCTCGCGGGCCCGGCCGGCCGAGCGGCCGACGGCAAGCGTCGTGAAGTTGACGCAGGCGACCCCAAGGATGAGCACGGCGATGGCCATCAGGATAATGGAATAGAACGGGTCGGAAGCGGGTTCGAACCCCCCGGGGATGCGGGGATCGAGATGGACTGACGTGAGCGGCTGGACCCGGACCGTGACGTAGGCCGCATAATCCTGAGGGTAGTGCTTGCGGACGAGCGAGACGAGCGCGGCGTCGATCTCGGCCGCCGGGCGCGGCCGGTCGAGCAGGACGTAGGTTTCGTAATTGACGTTGAGCCACTGGGTGAAAGTCCGCTCGTTCATGTACTCGCGCACGTTATCGAAGGGGATGAGGACGTCGAAGCGGACGCTCGAGTTCGTCGGCGGGTCGGCGGCCACGGCCGAGACGGTGAAGTCGAGGAATTGGTCGCCCACCTTGATGGCCAACGCTCGCCCGGTCGGATCGGCCCGGCCGAAGATCTTGCGGGCCGAACGCTCGGTGAGGACGACCGATCTCAGGTCGCTAAGGGCCCCGGCCGCCGTGCCGCGGACGAGCGGAAAGCTGAAGACCCGGAAGAAGGCGGGGTCGACGAGATGACAGCGTTCGGAAAAGGTCTCGTCACCGGTTCGGACGAGGACATTCCTGAGGTGGATGCGGACGGTCTCCTCGACGCCGGGCAGGCTCTCCTTGAGGGCGCCGGCCAGAGGATAGGGGGCCTCGACGTAAGAGAAGGCATCGCGCTCGGGCGGGTCCTCGGTGACGTAGGTCCTGTAGATCCGGTCGGCGTTCGCATGGAAGCGGTCGTAGCTAAATTCATGCCGGACGTAGAGATAGATCAGGAGGCACGAGGCGATGCCGATGGCCAGCCCGAGGACGTTGATCGACGCTTCGGCCTTGTGCTTGCGGATATTCCTCCAGGCGGTCGTCAGGTAATTCTTCAGCATTTCAACGCCCCAGTAAATGAGATTAGCGAGATAAGAGGGAAGAGCGATCGAACTTGTAAATGATGTGGGGAACCTTCTTCTCGAGGAGCATGTTATTGATCGATCCTAGATCCTCGTCGATGAGCTGCCCGAGCTTGGCTTTTTCCTCGCCGAGCTGCTTCATGAAGAGGTCGTAAACCTCGCGCTGCTGCGCCGTCGGCGGATGGTCGGCCTCGGCGATGCTCGAAGCCAGGAAGCCGAGCTTGGCGTAGAATTTGTCCGGCCAACGCAGTTCGTCGCCCGAGCCCGTCAGCCGGACAGGGAAGAAGAAGTCCTCGAAGTCGACGAGCTTCTGATCGAGGTCCCGGGCCGCCTTGACGATCGTCTCGGCCTCGGCCGAGCCCTCGAGCAGAGCCCCCAGGTCGCGGAGCTGTTTCCGGATTCGCTCGGTCTGATTGATCATCCCGGCGGCGGCGTTGGTCATCTCGTGGATGCCGAGGAGGAGCTTGGTCTGCTCGCGGATATCCGTTTCGGTGCCGGCCGTGTTCGGGTCCTTCAGGACGGTGAGCTTTCCGGTGAATTCCTGTTTTCCGACGGCGAGCTTGACGGTATATACGCCCGGCTCGACGAGCGGCCCGCTCCGGAAGCGGCCTTGCGGGAAGCGCCGCCAGCCCTGGGGCCCGACAGTCGCGTGAGCATGATCGACCGTCGGGGTCCAAAGCTTGATCTCGGTCGTTCTGTCATACCGGAGGTCCCACCAAACGCGGTTGAGGCCGGCCTTCTTCGGAACGGAGAAGGGCTTATCGCGTTCCCTCCCGTCCTCCGCGCCCGACTCCTCGCCCTCCGGCTTCGGTTCCGTCTTGAGCGTCCGGACCGGCTTTCCCCCCGCGTCGAGGATGGAGATGACCACTTCGTCCTTGGGTTCCGCTTTCAGGTAATAATTGATCGAGGCGCCGTAGGGCGGGTTCTTGCCCTGGCAGGGGTCGTTGGCTATCCCCGCCGGGCCGGCCACGGATTGGAACCTATAGGCGGACCGGGGCGCGAAGAGATGGGCCTCGGCCGCCCGGACCTCGGGGGTCAGCTGTTCGACCGGCGTGATGTCGTCGAGGATCCAGAATCCCCGTCCGTATGTGGCCACGGCCAGGTCGTGGAAATTCTCCTGGATGGCCAGCCAGTGGGCGGGAGCGTGCGGTAGGCCTCCCTGAAGCGGGAGCCATCTCGCCCCGTCGTCGACGGACGCGTAGACGGAGTTCTCCGTGCCGAGGAAGAGGACGCCCGCGCGCGCGGGGTCCTCGCGGACGCAGTGGGCGAAAGCCAGGGGGCCTTTCGGCAGGTCCGAACTGATGTTCTTCCAGGTCGCGCCGTAGTCGACCGTCTTGAAAACGTAGGGGGTGAAGTCGTTGACTTGGTGCAGGTCGACCGTGATGTAGCAGGTCCCCGCCTTGTGCCGCGACGGCTCGATGTTGCTGATCGTCCCCCAAGGGGGGAGGTTGGGAATGTTCTTCGTCAGATTCGTCCAGGTCGCCCCTCCATCGCGCGTCACATGGAGGAGACCGTCGTTCGTCCCGGCCCAGATCTGGCCCGCTTCGAGCGGCGATTCGGCGATGGCGAAAAGGGTGCAACCATAGAGCGGGCTGGCGTCGTCGGGCGTGATGCCGCCCGTCCGTTCCTGTTTGCTCTTGTCGTTGGTGCTGAGGTCGGGGCTGATGATCTGCCAGCTTGCGCCTCCGTCGGTCGTTTGGTGGACGAACTGGCTGCCGACGTAGACCCGGTTGTGGTCGTGCGGCGAGACGCAGATCGGGAAGGTCCATTGAAAGCGGAACTTGACCTCGCCGGCCGCCCAGCCCTGCAGGCTCTCCGGCCAGACCGTGACGGCCCGGCTCTGCTTGGTCCTCATGTCGAAACGGTCGAGCATGCCGTCGTAGTTTCCGGACCAGATGATGTTGTTGTCTACGGGGTCGGGCACGGCGAAGCCGCTTTCGAAACCGCCGACGGGATGCCATACTCCTCTCGGGATGGACGAGCCGGTCCGGCTGTTGCTCGGGCCCCCGTAGGAGGTCCCGTCCTGGCGGTTCCCGTAGACGAAGTAAGGGACTTGGTTGTCCACGTAGACGTGGTACATCTGGGCGATGGGCAGCTCGATACCGCGCCAGGTCTTGCCCCGGTTTGTCGAGATGGCCAGGCCCTGGTCGTTGCCGATGATCATGCGGTCGGGATCTTTCGGGTCGATCCACATGTCATGGTTGTCGCCGCCCCAGACGCCGAACCGCTTGATGGTCTTGCCCCCGTCCTGGGTCATGTGGAAGCCCGTGGCCGGGAAGTAGACTTCGTCGGCGTTGCCGGGCGAAACGACCAAACGGGTGTAATACAGGGGCCTGTTCAGTATGGCGTGATCGCGGTTGGTCAGGGTCCAGGAACCGCCGCCGTCGTCGGAGCGCCACAGACCCTCGTCCTTGGTCTCGATAAGGGCATAGACGCGGTTCGGGTCGCTCGCGGCCACGGCCAGGCCGACTTTGCCGATCTCGGTCTTGGGCAAACCGCTTCCCTCGAGACGCTTCCAGGTCAGGCCGCCGTCCCGGGAGGCGTGGAGACTTCCTCCCGGTCCGCCGCTCCACTTGCCCCAGGTCCGGATGAGCATCGGCCACATTCCGGCAAAAAGGAGGCGGGGGTTGGTCGGGTCCATGGCCAGATCGGAACATCCCGTGTTCTCGTCGACGAAGAGGACCCTGTTCCAGGTCTTGCCGCCGTCGGCCGTCCGGAAGACGCCGCGCTCCTGCTGGGGCCCGTAACAGTGGCCCATGGCCGCGGCCAGGACGACGTCGGGGTTCCGGGGATCGATGATGATCCGCCCGATGCGGCCCGCCTTTTCGAGGCCCATGCGCGTCCAGGTCTTGCCGGCGTCGGTGGATCGGTAGATGCCGTTGCCGTGGGAGATGTTGCTTCGGATGAAGGTCTCGCCCGTCCCGGCCCAGACGACGTTCGGGTCGGACGGGGCCACGGCCAGGGAGCCGACCGATGCGACGTCCTGTCCGTCGAAGATGGGTTGCCAGGTCACGCCGCCATCGGTCGTTTTGAAGATCCCGCCCGAGGCCGCGCCGACATAGTAGACGCCCGGGTCGCCCGGAATACCGACCACGGCGATGACTCGGTTGCCGACCGGCCCGATGTGGCGGAACTGGAGCGGAGCGAACAGGTCGGGCTTCTTTTCAGGGACGGAAGCCGGCTTGGACGCTTTGGGACTTTGGGCGGCAGCCGTGAGCAAAAGGACGGCGGCGGTGCTCAGGATCAGCGTTGTTCGGCGGGGCGGCTTTTTCATGGAAACCTCCTTATTGGCCAGCGAGGGATGGAGGGGCTATTTTAGGCGGTATCGTCGGGGGAATTCAAGCGAACTCGCCATTTTCCTGCGAACGGCCAAGAAATCGGGGACACAATACCCATTTCCGAATTAGGCCGGCCGGCCCGGCCGAGTGCCCGCGCTGGGCGTGAGGACGAGGACCCCAGTGCCCGCGAGATAGCCCGCGGTCAGGGCCGGGCCGATCGCGACTGCGCCGATGGTCTTCAAACCCATGACCATCAGGGTGAATACGGCCGCGGTCACGGCCAGTTGGGCGGCGACGGCGACGCCGATCGGGGCCGTCCGATGGTCCTTGACGAAGACGCCGCGCTGGTAGGACAGGACGGACTCGAGAAAGGGGAGGAGGACGAGCAGGCCCCCCGGCAGAAGGGCGAAGGCGGCGAGTTCCGGCGCGAGACCCGAAATCGTTTTATACCAGACGGGCGCCAGGGGCGTGAACACGACCGCGGCCAGGGCGGCCGTGGACGCTACGCCGGTCCGCAGCGTGAACCGGGCCAGGACGCGGCGGTTCTCGCCGGCGTCCCCGACGAGGGCGATGACCACCTCCTGTATGGCGATGCCCGCCGTGCGGAACACGAACGCCAGGCCGACGACGACCGGAAGGACGGCCAGCGATTCGAGGGGCGAGCGGCCGTGGGCCAGGAAGAAGGTCGTCAGCGGGTTGATAAAAAACGACAGGAAGGAGGTCAGGGCCAGCGGCGCGTAGAAACGCATGACCTTGGCGGTCGTCAGCGAGCGGCCGAAGGCGCACTGCTCATCGGTCATCCCGCGCAAGCCCCGGATGGTCGGCCGGGCCATGGCCCAGCTGGCCACTCCCTCGGCCAGGACTCCCACGCCGAGCGCGGCGGCCCCGACGCTCGCGCCGGGCAGGCGCAAGACGAGGGCGGCGAGAATGCCGGTCGCGGCCATGCTCGTGAGGCGAATCACCGTTCCCCAAGTCACGGCCTGGGGCCGGCCGTCGCGGATGAGGATGCCTTGATAGAAGCGTCGGAATCCGATGGCCGCCGGCCAGAGGACGAGGAAGATCATCGACCGCCCGGCCAGCCCGGCCACGTCCGGGGTCAGGCCGATGATCCGCCGGGCGACGAGGTCGAAAACGGGCGGCGTGATCAGGACGATCATGACCACGGTCACGGCGGCGTTGAGGGCGAAGGAGAAGCGCCTGAGCTTACGGTAGGCGACGCCGTCCCGGACGAGGGCGTTCGAGGCCGAGAGCATCATGATGATCGGCGACTCGACGATCCAGGCCAGCGCCGAAGCCACGGCGAACGCGGCCAGGTTTTCTTTCGGCGCGGGCAGGCGGGCGATGACCGCGGCCAGGAAGGGCCCTTCGGCGGCCATCATCAGCCAGGTGGCCTCGAGCGGCAGCCAGAAGCGGACGATGCGGGCCGGGCCTAAAGCGTGTGGCGATGTTTCGTGTCGGCGCATGGTCGGCGAAGTAGAATACCATGTCCGGCGCCCTCAGACAATCGCGCCCCGTTTGATACGTTCGCCGGCGCTAGATCAGCCCTTCACTTTTTCTTCTGATAATCCGGGTACGCGGGCTTCTTGTGCTTCGGCGGCGGGTTCTTAGCCAGCAGGTCGAGGGCCACTTCCACGGCCTTCTCGAGCTGTGGATCGTGTCCCGCCTTGATTGCCGCCGGGTCCATGTCGACCTCGTGGTCCGGATCGACGCCGTGGTTCTCGACGTCCCATGTCCCGTTGGGGTTCCAGAAGCCGCTCTGCGGGGCCCCCGTGAAGCCGCCGTCCATCAGGGGCGCCGCTCCGTTCATCCCGACCAGGCCGCCCCATGTCCTCATGCCGACGAGCGGTCCGATCCCGGCCGCGCGGAAGAGCCACGGCATCATGTCCCCGCCCGAGCCGGCGTATTCGTTGATGATCATGACCTTGGGCCCGTAGATCGAACCCACGGGCGTGATATAGTCGACCCCCTCGCGCGCCGCGAAGTAGCCCATCAGGGGACGCCGCATATAGTCGATGATGTAGTCGGCGATGAGCCCGCCCTGGTTGAAGCGTTCGTCGATGACCGCGCCTTCCTTGCCGATCTGAGCGAAATAATAGCGGTTGAAGTTCGTGTAACCGCCCTCGGCCGTGTCGGGCAGCCAGACGTAGGCCAGCCTCCCGCCGCTCAGCTTGTCCACTTTCCGGCGGTTGTCCTCGACCCAGGCCAGGTTCCGGAGGCCGTATTCATTGCCGACGGGGACGACGGTCACCTCGCGGGCGCTCTTGCCGTCGGGGCTCGCCCCGACCTTGATGATGGTCTGCTTGCCGGCCGTCGCCTCGAATGGCTTGAAGACATCTTCCGACGCCGTGACCTCCCGGCCGTTGACGGCCAGTAGATATTCGCCGGCGACGACGTTGACGCCCGGCTGGGTCAACGGCGCCCGCAGCTGCGGGTTCCAGTTCTCGCCGTCGTAGACGCGGGCGAACCGATAGCGGCCGTTCTCGATCTTGTAGTCGGCCCCGAGCAGGCCCACGCCGACCCGTTTCACCTCGGGCTGGTCGCCCCCGCCGATAAAAACGTGGCCGCAGGTCAGCTCGCCGAGCATCTCCTCGAAGAGGTAGTTCAGGTCCTGGCGGCTGGCGATACCCTCGAGATACGGGGCGTACTTTTTTTCCGCGGCCTTGGGGTCGAGGCCATGGAGGTTCGGGTCATAGAAAAAGTCGCGCTCGAGACGCCAGACCTCGCGGTACATCTGCTTCCACTCGACGAGGGGTTCGACGTAGACCTCCATCTCTCCGGTCTTCAGGACGCCCTTCCCGGGCTCGACCGGCCCCATCGTCGAGGCGATCGTCCACTGCTGCGGGCCCTGGTTGAAGAGGATCTTCTCGCCCGTCCCCGAAAGGTAGAATCCGCTGACGCCGTCCAGGAACTTATCGACCTTGCGGGTGGCCAGATCGAACTTGTGGAGGGTGTTCGCGGACGGACCGCCAAGCATGGCTGTGAACACCTGCGGCGCCTCCAGCAGGAAGACGATGCCGTCCTTGCCCGCGGCGAGGCCGATGTAGTTCTTTGCCGGGACGGGCAGGGCCAGGATGCGCTGGCCGATGCCGTCGAGGTCGATGACGACCTTCTCCGGCTCCTTGGGAGTCTCTTTGTCTTTTTTATCCGTGTCTTTCGCGTCCCCGTCGGTTTTCTTGGCGTCGACCTTGGGCGCGTCCGCTTTCTTATCCTCCTCCTTGCCCTTCTCCTCGTCACTTTCGGGAGCGAGGGGCGAGGGCAGGTCTTTCTTCAGCACGGTGACGTAAACGCTCCGGGTGACGGGGCGGTCCATGCTCGTCATATTCAGCCAGCCGGGGGTCAGCCCGACGTCCGTGCTGGCCGTGAAGAAGAGATATTTTCCGCTCCGGTCGAAGGCGGCGTACTTGGCGTCGCTCAGCCCGTCGGTGACTTGGGAGGCCTTTCCGGTCTCGAGCGAATAGACGAAGACGACGTCCATGTGGCTAGGGATCTGTTTGGAATAGGTCAGCCAACGGCTGTCCGGCGACCAGCCGAAATCGAACGAGTACGTGGGATTGTAGTAATAAGTCGTGTCGACCTTGACGGGAACGCCCTTTTCGATATCGACGTACCAGATCGTCAGGCGCTTGTCGTTGTAGGCGATCTTCTTGCCGTCGGGCGACCAGACGGGCCGGTAGAAGAAGGACGGCGGCTCGCCGAGCGCGATTTTCCTGACCGGTCCCTGTCCGGCCTGATCGCGGATGTGCAGGGCGTACTCGCCGGATTCGTCCGAGAAGTAGGCGATGGACTTGCCGTCCGGCGACCAGGACGGGTCGCGCTCCATGACGCCGGTCGTTTTTGTGAGATTGCGGATGTCGCCCTTCTCGGCCGGCACGGTCAAGATCTCGCCGCGGGCTTCGAACACGGCCCGGGCCCCGTTCGGCGAGATCGCGGCCGCGGCGATGCGCGGACCGACCTTGACGTAATGCGGCCGGACTTCGGGCAGGTCGCCTTCGAGAGAGATAGATAGGAGGCGGGCCGTCCCTTGGGCCGGGTCGAAGAGACGGAGGGCGCCGAATTGTTCGACGATGATGCCCCCGGGACCGGACGAGGCGGACTTGAAGTCGAGCCCCTCGTTCGCCAGGACCTGGCTGACCTCTTTCGTCTTCAGATCGTAGACGAAGAGGGACACCGGACCCTTGCGGTCCGAAAGGAAATAGATCTTGTCGCCGACCCACATCGGGTTCGAGTCGTTGGAGTTCTCGCGGGGGATCTTCTCGACCTTGAGGTTGGAAAGATCGATGATCCAGATGGGCGTCGTCTGACCGCCTTGGTAGCGCTTCCAGGCCGCCTGCCACTGCATGGTCGGCACGTAAGCCAGGCGGGACCCGTCCGCGGAGAAGGAGCCGGAGACGCCCGTCGGCAGAGGCAGTTCCTCGGGGAAGCCGCCGTCTAGGCCGACCATGAAGAGAGTGGGGATAGGGGAGAAACTGTTCCGCGTTGAACGGAAAATGACGCGCTTGCCGTCGGGCTTCCAGCCCACGACCTCGTCGGCGCCGGGATGGTATGTCAGCCGGCGGGGGATGCCGCCTGCGGCCGGGACGACGAAGACGTCGGTGTTCCCGTCATATTGGCCGGAAAACGCGACGAGGGTACCGTCGGGCGAGAAGAACGGATCGCTCTCGATCCCGACGCCGGTCGTGAGGCGCGAGGCGGGCCCGCCGTCGCGGCCCGTGAGCCAGAGGTCGCCCGCGAAGGCGAACACGATCTGCGTCCGGCCGAGCGAAGGATGCTGGGCGAGGAGCGGCTTCTCGGCGGCGACGAGCGCCGGTCCGGCCAGAAGCGCGAAGAAAAGGAAGAACGCGGCTGTTTTTAGACGGTACGTCATGTGATCCCTCCTACTTGACTCCCGAAGCGTCCTTGATGAACTCCGCCAGGTCGGCCTTGAGCTTGGCGTGGGACGGCTTGTGGATGTACATCATGTGGCCGGCCTCGTAGTAGCCGAACTTCACCCGCCCCTTGAGATCACCGCCGAGGTCCGTCTGGAAGAAGGTGTATTCCGTGGCGAAGAACGGTGTCGCCCCGTCGTAGTAGCCGTTGGCCACGAAGACCTTGAGGAACTGGTTGGCGGCCATGGCGCCGCGCAGGGTCTCGGCCGTGTTGAGGTACTGGTTCTGGACGTTGTTGTAGCTCCATGGCCGGACGTTGCCCGAGATGGCGTAGGGCGTGTCGTTCTTGTACTTGAGCTCGGTCCGGAGATAGCTGTTGAGGGCGGCCGGGAAGGGGCCGCTGATGGCGGCGTTGCTCGGGTCGTACTCGTACGTCTCCCCGGCCGCGTCGAGGTCGAAGCCCTTGAACCGGCCGTCGAGCCGGCCGATCGTATGGCGCTCGCCGCGGAGGAGCTCCTTGGTGAACCGGCCGAGCGAGATACGCAAATTGGCGTTGCCGATGAATTCCGGCGAGAGGCCGGTGAAGCGGGCGATCTTACGGATGACCGCCTCCCGGGCGGCCGGATCGAGCGTGTTCCCCTTGAGCAGGGCCAGGGCGTATTCCTGGAGAGCGAAGGCGCGCGATTCCCCGAGGACCGTCTCCAGGTCCTTGGCCAGAAGGTCGGCCGGGAGCTTCTTGTGGTACCACGCGTCGGCCGTGTAGGTGGGCAGGAACAGGATATAGGGCATGTCGTTCATCGGAGCGAAGCGGGCCGTCCCGAAGTTGAGGATGGCCGAGATGAGGACGATGCCGTTGAGGTACATGCTGGTGGAGCTGCCCTGGAGATAGCCGGAGAGTCCCGCCGCCCGGGGCGTCCCGTAGCTTTCGCCGATGATGAACTTGGGCGAGGCCCAGCGCTCGTATCTCGTCACGAACAGGCGGATGAAGTCGCCGACCGCCGCGATGTCCTCGGTATAGCCGTGGAATTGCGAGGCGCTCTCGCCCGGGACCGGGCGGCTATAGCCGGTCGAGACCGGGTCGATGAAGCACATGTCGGTCGCGTCGAGGAGCGTGAACTCGTTATCGGCGAGACGGCCGGGAGGACCGGGCAGGGCGTTGCCGTCCTCGGTCAGGAGCACCGTGCGCGGACCGAAGGCGGCCATGTGCACCCAGACGGAGGCGGAGCCGGGGCCGCCGTTGAAGATGAAGGCCATGGGCCGCTGGGTCTTGTCCTTGACGTCGTCGCGGAAATAAGCCGTGAAATAGACGTTGGCCCGGGGGCGGCCGTCATCGGCCTTGAGGAGAAGCGTGCCCGCGACGGCCGTATAGGGGAGGGGCTTGCCGCCGAGGGTGATGACATGGCTCGTCACCGAGACGTTTTCCTCGGGGAGCTTGGCGTACTCTTTGGGCGCCGGCTGACCCGCCGCGGCCGGGGCTTGCCCGCCCTGGACGAGCGCGGCGTCGCGCCGCCCTTCGCGCTGTTGGGGCGCCTGGGCGAGGGCAGAAGCGGTCAGGCCGACGAGAAGAAAAGCGGCCAGAATGAGATAGAGAGAAGAGCGTTTGAGATACGACGAATTCATGCGATCCCTCCTGAAATGAGTAGGAACGGCATGATATATCAGTTCTCGTCGCGGCTCAATACTCGGTTCATCTCCCGACTCGGGGAAGTCCTCTATTCGGCTTTGCTCAGGATATCGCCGCCTCACGACGGACTCCCTCAATATTGGGACAATTGCCCTTCAAAGCGGCTTGAATTCCCCGGGCAGTTGGCCCATAATAAAAGTTGGGTGATGGACGCCATGTCCGTTAAGGCCTTAGGTCATTCGGTTCTGAGGCTCGTAGTCCTCGCGGCGCTGGCGTCGGGCCTCGCCCATTCTTCGGGTTCCGGCCCCGCTCTCGCTTCCGGACCTCCGGCGCCGGGCGTTCTCTCCCAGTCCCAACCCGCCGACCTCGCGGCCATTCTCGAACGCTGCGCGGCCTACTGTGACAGGTTGTCGAGGTCCGTCCTGGATTTCGTCTGCGAGGAACGGGTCGCGGAGACCATCGCCGAAATACACATGGCTCGTCCCGCCATCGTCGTGGGAGGTTCCGGCACCTCGTTTTCCTCGCGACCGATGGTCATGGTCAGAAAGAAGGAGCGGTCCAAATACCTCTACGATTACCAGCTCGTCAGGGCGAGGTCTGGAGAGATCACGGAGACGCGCGTCCTCCTCGAAGAGAACGGCCGCAAGGTCGAGGAAAAGGACGCGTCCCTCAAGACCCGGGTTTTCATCTATAAATACGTCGTCATGGGGCCCGTGGGCCTTCTTGGACGCGCGGAGCAGGAGAACTTTGATTTTTCGGTCGTCAAGGAGACGATGCTCAAGAAACAACCGGTCGTCATCATCCAAGCCGTGCCTAAACCCGACGCCGCCGGGAATGTCCTCTTCGGGAAGGTCTGGGTCCGCAAGAGCGACGCCGAGATCCTCAGGATCGAGTGGCAGCCCGAGTCCATGGGGAACTACGAAGGGATCGAGCAGATGGCCCGCGAGCTGGGGATGAAGCCGCGGCTGTCCTTCGTCTCCGAATACAGCGTCGAGAAGAACGGCATCCGCTTCCCCAGCCGTTACGAGATCGTGGAGGCCTATTCGAGCAAATGGCGGGCGCCCCTGGTCCGCTCGAGGACCGAAGTGACATACGACGCCTATAAATTTTTCGCGGTCGAAACAGGTGTGGTTATCCGGTAGGGATCGAGAAGACATCTTCGCGGAGGCCGTCATGAAAAGGATCATCATCGGGGGGCTGGCGTTCGTCCTTCTCGCCGCGGGCGCGGCCGTCCCTTTTTTTGGACATGAGGAGGCGGCGGCGCAGGCCGCGGACCAGCGGGCGCCGCGGTACGACGCGGCCGCGATCATCAAACTCGTCGCCGTTCGCGTCCTCGACGCGGCCGGCCGCCCGGTCACCGGGCTCCGGAAAGAGGATTTCCTCCTGACCGACAACGGCGCGCGGCAGGTCGTCACCGAGTTCGAGAGCTATGTCCTCGGCGAGGCCGGCGTGGAGCTCGCCGCGGCGGGAAAGGACGCTCCGGTCCTGGCACCGCTCTTGAAGCGCCGGCTGTTCATCTTTCTCGACCTGCAGGGAAGCGATGTCGACGGATTGAAGAACGCCAAGGCGGCGGCGCTTCATTTCGTCGACACCCAGCTCCGGCCGGGCGACGAGGTCGGGGTCATCGGGTTTTCGCCGATGCGCGGCTTCTTCGTCCAGGAGTATCTGACGACCGACCACGCCAAGATCCGCAAAGCCATCCAGCGGGCCAAGGAACTGCGGCCGAGCGCCGCCGCAACTATGGTGTTCGGTCCGGAAGACGGCGGCGGAGGACGGGGCGGAGGGGCGAGGGTCGTGTCCGAAGGTCCTGGGTACGCGGCCGGCCCGGGCGGGGACCCGAATTCGGAGAATCTCGGAAAGGGGAGCGGGGGAGTGGGGTCCTTCATCGGGGCCCCCGCGGTCGTGTCCGTGCCCGGAACGGGCAAATACGCGAAGAACGACTTCACGCCCCGGATGTTCGACCTGGCCGAAACCCTGAAATACGTCCCCGGGAACAAGAGCCTGGTGCTCTTTTCCGGGCGCGACCTCGGGGCGGCCGCCAAGTCCCTGGGCCAGTCGTTCGCCTCGTCCGGCACGCCGGTCTACGCGGTCAACACCAAGAATTGGATCATCAAGGGCGGGATGACCGGGGGGGAGTTCGGGGTTAAGGAAAAGCACCTCTACCTCGAGCACTCTCTAAAAGACCTGGCCCTGGCTTCGGGCGGCGAGTATTTCGCCGATATCGAGGCCGTCAGCGCCATCGCCGGCGAGGTCCAGATGCTCAGCGGGAACTTCTACGTCCTGGGCTATTACATCAAGGAGAACTGGGACGGGAAGTTCCACAAGGTCGCGGTCGAGATGAAGGAACCGGGCTATCGCGTGCTCGCCCAGGCGGGTTATTTCAGCCCCAAACCGTTCGCCGAGATGTCGGACTTCGAGAAGGAGC
Organism: uncultured Eubacteriales bacterium; assembly: GCA_964652895.1. Lineage (GTDB taxonomy): Bacteria > Acidobacteriota > Aminicenantia > Aminicenantales > Saccharicenantaceae > RBG-16-66-30. The sequence continues at coordinate 33,330 of CAZZCH010000013.1, read as the reverse complement.
TCCATCTCTTCGACCTTCTCTACGCCGACCGGCCGGCGGCCGAGGCCTTGGACATGCCCGTGACGGAGCTGGGGGTGGCGCTCGCCGAGGGGCGGGCCGGCGTCGTCCTGGTCGAGGCGGCCGTGGACCCCAAGGCCGGCGTCTCCCCGGCCAAAGTCGAGCTCATCGCCCTTATTCGGAACGAGGACCGGGTCCCGGTCGTCTCCCGGAAGTGGAGCCTCGATCTCTCTTCGTATAACGGGAAGACCCTGGTTTTCTCCATCGGTTCGCCAAAGGAGCCCGGGAAATACGACGGCCGCGTCATTGTCCGGGATATCGAAACCGGCCGGCCGGCGGCCGGGCGCTTCTCCTTCGAGGTCCCAGCCCCGACCGCCGAGGGGGTCGTTCTTTCCTCTCCCGTGATCCTCGTGCCGGGCGAGGCGACTAAGCTCGTCCGTCTCGAATCCCGGCCGGCGCGCCGCGGACAGGCGGCCGAGCGGACGCTCGTCGACCTCTATCCGTTCATTCCCAAGGACCACCGGATCGTGGTGCGGGTTATCGAAGCCGGGACGGGACAGATCACGGCCATCCTGCCCGTCCGGGTCCCGGCAGGGGAGGGAGGCGCGCCGCCGCGGGTCGAGGTCGCGGCCCGGCTCATCCCCCGGTCCGGAGGCGAGGAGATCCCGCTCGATGTCGAGGTCGTCGAGGCCAAGACGTCCAAGGACGGCCGCGAGTTCCTCATCCTGAGGATCGACCTGCCGCGGCCCGAGCCCGGCGAATACGAGCTCGAGATCGCGGCCGAGGAGGCGGCGTCCGGACGGACGGGTTCCGTGCGGACGACGATTATTCTGAAATGAGCGCGGTCAGCCGTCGATCTTTTCGCCGACGGCGTCGATGCCCATGCCGGAGTTGATGATCCGGCACTTGGTGAATTTCCCCTCGTCATTCTTGAGGAACTCGAAGTCCCAGTGCCCTTCGTCGGGGTCGTCGATGAAAAATTTGGCCGGCTCGTTCTCGACGGGGCTCAGCCTGTCCGGGCTGTCGGACGTATCGGTGTGGACGTAGAGCTCGTCGTTCTCGACATAGACCTTGGCCGTGATGACGGGGGCGCCGAAGGACGTCAGGTCGAAGCGGTAATCTCCGCAGAAGGCGGCGTACTTATCGGCGGGCTTTTTTTCCTGGATCCCCGAAGCGAACGAAAATGCGGCGATGAGCGCCGCGGCGGTCAAAAAAAGAATGGCGCGTTTCATGATGGATGTTTCTCCTCGAATGACGGTCACCCTATATCCTACGAAAAGGCGGGCGATTTTGTTCACTCCGGACGGCCGCCCCGGTCCCCGGCCTTGATGTCGACGGCGGAGAACTTGAAATCTTTGTAGACGACCTCGGTCCTCGAGCGGACGGTGGCCTTGCCCGCGTTGTTGAGGTAGGCTTCCTCGACGGAGAAGCGGCCGGGAAAGCGGATGCCATTTTTCTCGACGCTGTATTCGGAGCGGATGACGAGACGCGGTTTGCGCCTGTAGCGCTGTCCCCGTTTTTCGTAGACGGAGAAGCGGTCGACGCGGCTCTCGGTCCACTCGAGCCGAAGGATGTTTCCCGTAGCGGGGTCGACCCAGGCCTTGCCGCCACCCGCGGCGGTGCCGGAGAAGCCGGCAGGGCCGGGACCGGGAAGCCCGGCTCCGGCTTTGGGCTTGGCCTCGACGACGAGGGCCCTGGTCGTGCCGATATCTTCCTCTCCCGCGATGTTGAATTCGAATCCGGGCTGAAAGCGTTCGCCGAAGAGGCCGACCGGGCCGAGGAAGGCCGTGCCGTACGCAACGGCCGGCGTCCCGGGCAGGGCGTCGGAACCGATTGCCTTCTCGCCGTTCTCCTCGAGGGGGGTCCGTGTCTCGTGGATGGCGCTCTCGGCTCGTTGGCACCGGAGATCGGAAACGAACGTCCGTTTGATCTTGTTCGTCCAGGCGATGGAGACGGTCGGCCCCAAGAAAGGCGCTGCGCCGGATTTCGGGGGAGAGCTGTTCGGCCCGACGTCGAGGGACGGATTGACCGATTCGGCGAGCTCCTCGCGGCAGACGAAATCGAAGACGGCGCTTTCGAGCTTCTCGCAGTATTGGGCGGCCTTGGCCAAGAGGGCGGCGAGCCGGGCCTGGGGGGCCGTCGCGGCCGCGGTGTCTTGGGCCGGCCGGAGCGGAGCGCGCGAAACGGCGCGGGCCGGCGGTAAAGCAAGGAACGTCAACGCAACCGCCGCGGAAGCCGCGGCGAGCGACCGGGAACGCTGATTGATCGACATCAAGGCCTCCGTAAATGGACCTGTCTTGACCCAAGCTCCAGGATAGGCCCGCCGTCCGGTAAAATCAACCCCGCTCGGATTTCTTGACGCCCCGCGAAAAACCGGATTATAGTGGCCCTGAGTTCAGGAGGATGATATGAAGGCCCTGCAGAGACTCGCCGAAAAGGAGCTGGCTCACTATACCTGCTTCAGGCCGCGCCGTAAGATCAAAGTCGATGGAAATTTGAACAAGGCCGCGTGGCGGGCGGCGCCAAGATCCCATCGCTTCGTCGATTTGGTGAGCGGGATTCCCGGTTTTCTGGACACGCGGATGGCGGCTCTCTGGGACGACGAGAATCTGTACGTCGCCTTCTGGGTCGACGAGCCGAACGTCCAGGCGCGGCTCAAAGAGCGCGACTCGCTCGTCTGGACCGAGAACGACGTCGAGATCTTCATCGGCGGCGAGGACTGCTACTACGAGTTCCAGACGAACGCTCTGGGCACGATCTACGAAGTCTTCTACATCGGCCGGGACGTCCTGAAGAAGGGGGGGCGTTTCGACCGGCCCGAGTTCGACCTGCACGCGCGTCGGGTCGATATCATCGGCGGCTTCCAGGACGCGACGCGCTACGGCAAGGACCCGCAGGGCCCGCGCTGGGCCTTCATGGATTGGGACTTCCCCGGATTGAAAGCGGCGGTGCGGGTGGATGGCACCCTCAACGACCCCTCGGATGTGGACAAGGGCTGGACCGCCGAGATCGCCTTTCCCTGGCGCGGCATGAAAACCCTTGCTGGGAAACGCCCTGTGCCGCCGCGCGACGGCGACGTCTGGCGGATGGATTTCTCGCGCTTCGAGCTTCTCGAGTTTTGCGGGACGAAGGTCGAGCCGCATCCGGGCTGGGCCCTCAACCGCCACGGCGTCTATAACTCCCACCTCCCCGAGTGCTTCTCCTTCGTCCACTTCAGTGCCTTGGCTGCTGGAAGTCACTCAAAATAAATATGGAGGCAAAAAGGGCAAATAGGGCCCAAAAAGATGATCAATTTGCCAAGGCATCTATCTCGCCGCGAGTTCATCCGGGCGGCCGGCCTCGCCGCTGCCGCGGCCGCTCTGGCGCCGGGTTGCGGGAAGACGGGACCGGCGGGCCGCCCGAACATCGTTCTGATCTACGCCGACGACCTGGGCTACGGCGACGTCGGCTGCTACGGCGCGACCAAGGTGCTGACCCCCCATATCGACTCCCTGGGCGCCCGTGGCCTCCGCTTCACCAACGCGCATTCCCCGGCGGCTACGTGCACACCCTCCCGCTACGCGCTCCTCACCGGTGAATATGCCTGGCGGCGGGAGGGCACGAGCATCCTCCCCGGCGACGCCAACTTGATCATCGAGCCCGGACGGACGACGCTCGCCTCCATGATGAAGAAGGCGGGCTACGCGACGGGCGCAGTCGGGAAGTGGCATCTCGGACTGGGCCGGGGCGAGATCGACTGGAACGGCGAGATCAGGCCGGGGCCCCGCGAGATCGGCTTCGATTATTCCTTCCTCATTCCGGCCACCGGCGATCGCGTGCCCTGCGTCTATGTCGAGAACGGCCGTGTCGTCGGGCTCGACCCGTCCGACCCCATCCGCGTGAGCTTCGCCGGGCCCGTCGGAGACGAGCCCACGGGCAGGGAGCATCCCGAGCTGCTCAGGATGCGCCCGAGCCACGGCCACGACCAGACGATCGTCAACGGCATCAGCCGGATCGGCTACATGAGCGGTGGACGGGCCGCCCGCTGGGTGGACGAGGACATGGCCGACACCATCGCCGGAAAGGCCGTGGCCTTCGTCGAGCGCCACGCCGCGGAGCCGTTCTTCCTTTACTTCGCGACCCACGGCATCCACGTGCCGCGCGTCCCGCACCCGCGCTTCGCCGGGGCGAGCGGTCTCGGGCCCCGGGGCGACGCCATCGTCGAGTTCGACGCGTGCTTGGGCGAGGTCATGAGCGCGCTCGAGCGCCTGGGGCTCGCCGGGAACACCCTGGTCATCTTCACCAGCGACAACGGCCCCGTCGTCGACGACGGCTATATGGACCAGGCCGTGGAACTTCTTGACGGCCACAGGCCTTCCGGCCCGCTGCGCGGCGGAAAGTATAGCGCCTTCGACGCCGGGACGCGCGTGCCCTTCGTCGTTCGCTGGCCGGGCCGCGTCAAGGCCGGGACGTCCAATGCGCTCGTCTGCCAGGTCGACCTCCTGGCCTCGTTCGCGGCGCTCACGGGTCAGCCGCTCGATGCCGCCGACGGGCCGGACAGCTTCGACCTGGAGCGGACGCTCCTCGGCCGGGACCGTGTGGGGCGCGACCATCTCGTCGAACAAGCCGGGTCCCTGTCTCTCATCGTGAGCGACTGGAAGTACATCGAGCCGGGCGAAGGGCCGAAGGTCGCGGCCTACACCGCGATCGAGCTCGGCTTCGACAAGGAACCCCAGCTCTACGACCTGGCCAGGGACATCGGCGAGAAGCACAACCTCGCGGCCGACCATCCCGACGTCGTCCGCTCTCTCGCCGCCCGGCTGGCGAAGATCCGGAGCGACGGTCGCTCGCGAAGGTGACGATAGCCGACCGTGCGGCTCCGCTCCCGGCCTTCTCCGGCCGGAGCGCTCATTTCCGGACGGATTGATCCAGCCAGGCCTTGACCCCGCCGCCGAGTTTCACCTCGACGAGCACCGAGCGAACGCGGTCGGCCGCGGTGAACGACCATTCCTTGGACTTCCCGTTGGCCAGCGTGATCTCTTCGGAGCTGACCGGGTCCGCATAGCCCCCCCGGTAAAAAACGACCTTGACCTCGGACGTATCCCGATCCTGGTTGTCGCCCTCGAGCTTGAACCAGAGCGGCTGATCGGCCTTAACGAGCATCCCGCGGCCCTGTCCCATGAAGAACATCGCGTCCTTCTTGACCTTCTCGAAGGGCGGCGAATCCCGTTCGACGAGCGCCTTGACCAGCCCTTGTTCGACCGTGAGGACGAGCTCGTCCGCGCGGACATCCGGGCTGATCGTCCTTTCCGTGCTCGAGCCCTTGGCCGCCACCTTGAGGGTCAGGGTCGCGGTGGTCGCGGCTTTCCCCTGTCTCATCGGTGTCGCCCGGCAGACCGATTCCTCCGCCGCTTCGTTGACGACGGTCAGCTTGATGCCGTCCTCGGGGTTGACCTTGACCCGCAGTTCCCCGCCGGCGGAGATCCGGCGGCCGATGGGCACCGCTGCCGATTCGGATGTTTCGATGGCCGGCAAATTGGCCGGCTTCCTCGTAGAGCGTGTATCCTTCGGGGATCCGGAACAGGCCGCCGCCGACCGGTCCCTCACGGACGTTCTTCAATTCGGCTAGGCGGCCCTCGTCTCCCGGCGACTGGACCCGCATGAGGAAGTCGTATTTCTCCGATTCCCAAATGGTCATGATCTCCTGTCCTTCCATGACCAGGACGATCTCCCGGCAGGCCACGCCGTTGACCCGCTCTTCGCCGGCCTCCTTCTCCGTGGACCGGCGCCGAAGCTGGCGCGCGCTCTCGAACGGGTTATTCATCCGGCTCCGGCCGGAGGAATTGGGGATCGTCATGTAGGTCTTCTCGGCGTCGACGAGCACCGTTGTCCGCTCGGCCTTCAGATCGACCAGCACGACAACGGCTTCCGGCCCGCGGCCGAGCTCCAGACGGTAATTCGTGTCCCTGACGTAGATCTTGCCGCTCGTCTCGGATCGGCCCTCTTTGATAAGGACGTCGGCCGTGAATTCGGCCGCCGAAGCCGTCAGGACGGCCGCCGCGAGAACCGATGCGGCCAGCAGTGCGATGGGCCGGAAGCGCATTGCCCTCTCCTTGGCTTGAATTGCCCTCAACGGATCTCCTGCCGCAGGCTAAAGACTTCATGGACACTTTGATTCATTCTCCCCGTGAGTTGAGATCGACGTGTCTATGGTAAAAACTCGAGCCGGGGATGTCAAACAAAAAAATGAAGGTTTCTCTGCAGGGGGCGGGGGCTGCCTGTCAGGCACCGAGTCGCCGCAGGAAAACGCCGCGGACGCGCTCGATGAGCTCTCCCGCGTTCTCTTTCGCGCGACCGGCCGTCGGCACCGCCGGCTCGATGGCGATGTCGATCCGCCCCGGCCGGATGAGGAGACTGCCCTTGCGGGCGACTCGGTAGGCGCCCGCCTGGACGAGAGGCAGGATGTCGAGGCCCGTCTCGATGGCCAGCAGGAACCCGCCGCGCTTGAACGCTCCGAGATTTCCGTCACGGGTCCGCGTCCCCTCGGGCAGGACGGCGAACGAGAAATTCGGGCGGGAGCGGACCCAGACCGCGGCCCGGCGCAGGCTCTCGATCGCCCGCTGGGTGTTCTTGCGGCTGATGGGGAACATGCCGATGCGGCGGATCGTCCCGCCGTAGATCGGCCAGCGGAAGTGGCTCTCCTCCTCGACGCCGCGGGCCCAGCCCGGGAAGGCAACCTGGAAGACAAGCGGATCGAAGATGTTGACGTGGTTCATCATGACCACGTACTGACGCCCGGGGACGAAGTTTTCGCCGCAGCTCGTCCGGACGCGGATGCCGCAGACGAAGAGGACCGTCCGGCATCCGGCCTTGATCAGGTGCTCGAGGCCTCTTCCTCTGAGGAAGAAGGAGCCGAGCCAGACGAGGACGCAGCCGTAGAGGAAGACGGGCAGGGCGATTAGCCAGATGAGGAACGAGCGCAGGCTTTCGCCGAACTTTTTCATGCCAGGATGACGAGCTCGGCCGGCAGGACCCTGACCCGGAGGGGCGTCGTTCCGAGCAGCTCGCCGTCGGCCATCAGGCGGAGCGGCGGGTCGGCTTCGACCGAGATCGACGCGGCCTGGAGGGCCGTGACCTTGGGGTGGGCCATGTGCTTGCCGGAAAAGACGCCGCTGAAGATGGAGACGATCTCGCGGCGGTTGACGCCGTTGAAGAGGATGATATCGGCCCGGCCGTCGGAGGGGTCGGCTGGCGGCGCGATCTTCATCTTTCCGCCCGTGAATTGCGAGTTGGAGATGGCCAGGGCGCTGTCGACGACCTCGAGCTTGCGGCCGTCAGCCTCGATCGTGATGCGGTTGTCCATGCCGCGGACGAGGCGGATGAGGACGGCCAGGCCGTAGCCGGCGGCGCCCAGAAATTTCAGGCGTTCGTTGGTCAGCTGGAGGATGTCGGCGATGAGCCCGACGCCGAGGATGTTGAGGGAGTAGCGGCGGACGGTTTCGCCGCCTTCTTGATAATGGAACTCGACCAGGTCGACCTTGCGGCGGCGGCCGGCCAGGATGGCCTCAAGCGCCTGCTCGGGCGTCAGGATGTCGAAGTCGCGGAGGAAGGAATTGCCGGTCCCGGCCGGGATCTGGCCGATCTCGGGGACGCGGGCCGGGCGTCCCTCGGAATAAAGGCCGTTGATGACCTCGTAGGGCGTGCCGTCGCCGCCGAGGCAGATGACACGGTCATATCCGGCGCCCGCGGCCTCGCGGCCGATCTCGACGGCGTGGCCGGCGCGCTCGGAGAAGCGGACCTCGAGTCCGGGGATCTCGGCGCGGAGACGCGGCTCGAGGCCTTGAAAACACTTTTTGCCGCGGCCGTGTCCGGCGGCCGGGTTGACGACGAGCAGAGTTTTCATCGTTCGCAATTTGCATTTATAGCATAGGGCGGGGAAAATAAAAAGGGGAGGGGCCGCAGGAAGCTTCCCGAGTAACGTCCTTCCGCTGGGACTTGACGCGACCAGCGTTTCAAAATAATATACACGTATATATACACATATATGGAGGGCGCGATGAAACGGACGAATGTCCTGCTCACGGATAGCCAGCACAAAGCGGTCAAAGTCTATGCCAAGAGGGAGGGGAAGACGCTCGGCCGAATGGTCCGCCAAGCGCCGAAGCTTTCACTTCGCGTCCGACGATAGAGTGACCCGCGCTGCGGCTGCCCGGTTGGGCGTGCCCATAACAGGGACCTTGGGTATTCTTGTCAAAGCGGTGCGGACGGGAGTCTGCGAACTGCGCACGGCCGACGCTTATCTCGGGAAGATGATCGAAGCCGGTTTCTTCTCCCCTGTCCGCTCGGTCCGCGAGATCTGTTGAAGGGCCGTTATTCCATTCCAATTCAACGTTTGGCGGAAAGCGCCTCTTTGATCCGCGCCGGGGTCATCGGCAGCATGAACAACCGGACGCCGATGGCGTCGTAGATGGCGTTGGCCACGACCGCCCCCATGACCGTGACGGCCGGCTCGCCGCATCCTTGCGGGGCCATCTCGGGGTTGTCGACGAGCACGACCTCGATCTTCGGCAGCCAGGAGAACCGCGGGACCTCGTAGGTGTCGAAGTTCTCGCTGAGGATCCGGCCGTCCTTGAACTGGATCTCCTCGGTCAGACAGTAGCCGAGGCCCATGGTGATGCATCCTTCGATCTGCATCCGGACGCCCTCGGGGTTGATGACCTCGCCCGTGTCCTGGGCGCAGACGACGCGTACGACGCGGACGGCGCCCTTCTCCTTGTCGACCTCGACCTCGGCCATGGTGGCCACGTAAGTGCCTAAATAATCCGTGATGGCGATGCCGTAGCCGCGCCCGGTCGGCGCCTTGGCGAACGTCCGGCCGAATTTGCGAGCGGCCGCCCCGAGCACCTTCTTCATGCGCGCGTCGGCCAGGTTCTTCAGCCGGAATTCGAGCGGATCGAGGCCTGCCGCCTCGGCCAGGATGTCGATTTGGGACTCGGTGGCGAAAATGTTGGTGTTGCTGCCCGGGCCGCGCCAGGCTCCCGTGGCGAAGGGATGGACGGGGACGGAGCCGGCGCCGCCGCCGAAGCCGCCGCCGAAGGAGAGGACGCGCTTGTGCGGGATATCATAGACGGGTTGCGAACTTCGGCTCCCGGCGTGGTAGTTCTTGTAGTCCCAGAGGACGATCCGGTTTTCGGCGTCGAGCCCGGCCCGGACGTCGTAGACGGCCGCCGGCCGAAAGGTGTCGTTGAAGAACTCTTCCTTGCGCGTCCAGGCCACTTGAACGGGTTTCCCGGTGAGCTTGGCCAGGCGCGCCGCCTCGATGATCTGTCCGCCCTGGTTCTTGCCGCCGAAGCCGCAGCCGACAAAGGGCGTGATGACGCGGACATTCGGTGTCGGAAAGCCCAGCGTCTGAGCGACATCTCCCTGGGCCCGGAAGGGCGACTGGGTCGAGGCCCAGACGGTCGCCCGATCGCCCTCGATCTGGACGAGTGCCGTGTGGGGCTCGGACGGCGCGTGGGCGACGTAGTGGGCGAAATACGATCTCTCCACCGTTTTCGCCGCGAGCTTCGTGCCCTCGTCGAGATTCCCCGACTCGACGACGGTCTCGGCGCGCGGCGCGGCCTCTTTCAGGTGGGCGAAGATCGTGGCGTTATCAAGCTTCGAATCGGAGGGTTCGAAGTCGGCCTTAATGAGCCCGAGGGCCTCGGCCGCGACGTCCGGCTTCTCGTGGAGGACGGCGACGAGGTCCCCATCCCGCACGACCCGCGCGCCGGGTACCTTTTCGGCCGCGGACGTGTCCGCGCTCTTGAGCTTGGCGCCGTGGGCCGGCGGCCTGAGGATCGCGGCGTAGAGCATGCCGGGAAGGCGAATGTCGCCGGAGAACTTTGCTTCGCCGGTGACTTTCGCCCGGGCGTCGGTTCGCGGGGTCGGCTGGCCGGAGACGGCGTGCTTGGCCCGGTCCTTGATGGCCGGTTTTTTCTCCAGGCGGACTGCGATCTTCTTGCCGCCGATGAGGGCCGCATAAGAAACCCTATTGGCCGGGGACGCGGCGACGTAAACTTCGCCGTCCTTCGTCGCCAGATCCTTTTCCGGGGGGCCGAGACGCTCCGAGGCCAGCCGGATGAGGATGCCGCGAGCTTCGGCCGCGGCCTGCCGCATGGGCGGCCCGAAGTATTTCGTGCTGCGCGAGCCGAACGTGCCCGAGTCGTAGGGGCAGAGGGCCGTGTCGCCCATGACCATGTCCACCGCTTCGAGCCGGACGTCGAGCTCGTCGGCCAGCATCATGGCCAGGGACGTGATGATGCCCTGGCCCATCTCGATCTTGCCCGTGAAACAGGTCACCCGGCCGTCCGGTCCGACCTTGAGGTAGGCGTTGGGGTCGTCGGGATAGGCGCCGCCCCGCGCCCCCTCCTGAAGGGCGAGGCCGTCTCCGACCGCGAAAGCAACGACGAGGCCGCCGCCGGCGAGCTTGAGGAACTCGCGGCGCTCGAGGGCTAGCCCGGGCTTCGCGCCGTCCGGACCTGATTTCCCATATTCGTCGTCCCTGTCTTTGATGCGGGTCATGGCCGGCCTCCCTTCATCGCCTTGGCCGCCGTCCGGACGGCCTCGATGATGCGCGTGTGGCTCCCGCAGCGGCAGATATTGTCCTCGAGGGCATCGGCGATCTCCGCGTCGGTCGGCTGGGGCTTGCGGCGGAGCAGGGCGTAGGCCTGGAGGATCATCCCCGGCGTGCAGTAGCCGCACTGGAAGGCGCCGTGGTCGGCGAAGGCCTGCTGGAGAGGGTGGAGGCGTCCGCCCGTGGCCAGGCCTTCGATGGTCAGGACCTCTTTGCCCTCGGCCATGGCCAAGGGGAACTGGCAGGAGCGCGTGGGCTTGCCGTCGACGAGGACGGTGCAGGCGCCGCAGAAACCCTCGCCGCAGCCGTATTTCGGCCCTGTGTGCCCGAGGTCGGTCCGCAGGACCCACAGGAGCATGCGCTCCGGCGATGTCTCGACGGCGACCTCCTTGCCGTTGAGCTTAAAACGGATCGTCTTGTCCATATGCCCTCCGTTGAGACGGCCTCTCCGTGCCTCGATATTCCGCTGACGAAATTCTAGCACAATTTCTAAGAAATTTGAGCCCGGGGCCGGTTTTGCGGTAAGGTGAGCGGGAAGATCATGCGCATCCCGGCCGGCCTGAGCCCGCATCGGGATGAATGACGGAAGGAGGAAAACGATGTTCAAATCCCGCGGGACCTGTATCATCTTGATAGCGAGTTGGATCCTTGTTATGGGCGCGGCTTGCGGGCCATCAGGCGACCGGGCCGCGGATAAAAAGGTTCCGGAGGTCTTTCCGCTCGAGGAGGCGACCATCGCCGGACTCCAGGAGATGATGACATCGGGCACGGCGACCTCGGAAAGCCTCGTCTCGCTCTATCTGAAGCGGATCGAAGAGATCGACCGCGGCGGGCCGGGTCTTAACGCCGTCATCGAGACGAACCCCGACGCGCTGGCCATCGCCCGAGAGCTCGACCGGGAGCGCCGGGAGAAAGGCCCGCGCGGGCCGCTCCACGGCATCCCCGTCGTCATCAAGGACAACATCGACACGGCCGACAACATGGAGACGACCGCCGGTTCGCTCGCCCTCCTCGGGTCGAAGCCCGCCCACGACGCGTTCGTCGCCGGGCGCCTCCGGGCCGCGGGCGCCGTCATCATGGGCAAGACGAACCTCAGCGAGTGGGCCAACTTCCGGTCGTCCCGGTCGACGAGCGGCTGGAGCGGCCGCGGCGGCCAGACGAAAAACCCCTACGCCCTCGACCGCAACCCGTCGGGGTCGAGCTCGGGCTCGGCCGTGGCGGTGGCGGCCAGCCTGGCGGCGGTCGCCGTCGGCACGGAGACGGACGGCTCGGTCGTTTCGCCCGCGTCCTGCTGCGGCATCGTCGGGATCAAGCCGACCGTCGGGCTCGTCAGCCGCTCGGGCATCGTCCCGATCGCCCATTCCCAAGACACGGCCGGACCGATGGCCCGGACGGTCGCCGACGTAGCGGTGCTTCTCGGCGCGATGACCGGGCTCGACCCGGCCGATGCCGCGACGAAGGACAGCGAGGGCCGCGCCCTTCCCGACTACCGGGAATTCCTCAAGCCGGACGGACTGAGAGGCGCCCGGATCGGCGTCCTGCGGGCACGTTCGTTCAACTTCGCGAAAAAGCTCGACCCCATCCTGCAGAACGCCGTCGAGGCCATGAAAAGGGAAGGGGCCGAGGTTGTCGACCCCGTCGAATTCCCGACGCTCGGCCAAACGGACGATTCGGAGTACGAGGTCCTTCTCTACGAATTCAAGGCCGACCTCGAGGCTTACTTCGCGGGGAGGCCCGGCGCCGCCGTCCGCACGCTGGCCGACCTCATCGCCTTCGACGACAAGAACGCGGACCGCGAGATGCCGTTCTTCGGCCAGGAGATCCTGGAGCAGGCGGCGAAAAAAGGCCCGCTGACGGACAAGGCCTACCTCGACGCGCTGGCCAAGAACCACAAGCTCATGCGGGCCGAAGGCATCGACGCCGTCCTGGCCAAGCACAGGCTCGACGCGCTCGTCGTCCTGACGAACGGCCCGGCCCACATGACCGACCTCATCAACGGCGACTCGTTCTCGGGCAGCAGTTCCTCGCCGGCGGCCGTCGCGGGCTACCCCACGATCACGCTCCCGGCCGGATGGGTCAACGGCCTGCCGGTAGGGATTTCCTTTATTGGCAAGGCCTGGAGCGAGCCGGAGCTCATCATGTTGGCCTATGGCCTCGAACGGGCGCTGGGGATGCGTCGGGCGCCGCGCTTCCCGGCGACGGCCGAGATCCCGCAGACGGGCTTGCGATAAGGTCCCCGGAGGCGCCCGGCTCGCTTCTCATCAAGTACAGGCGGGTCCGTTAAGCGTTCTTGGCCAAGCCTACGTCTGTTGAAATAGACACAGGCTTATTTTTTTAGCCCTTGAGGCCGGCCTGGATCGGTCCTATAATTCCTGCGACAAGGAGCAGACCGTGATCGAACTGACCAGCGTTTCCAAGAGCTACAACCGGGGCAAGGTCAAGGCCGTGGACGACCTGACCCTGACCGTCAAACCGGGCGAGATCTTCGGCTTCCTCGGCCCGAACGGGGCCGGCAAGACGACGACGATCAAGATGCTCGTCGGACTGCTGCGGCCGGACACGGGGCGGATCGTGGTCGAAGGTTTCGACGTGGCCAAGGACCCGCTCAAGGCCAAGCAGGTGACGACCTACGTCCCCGACTATCCGGCGGTCTACGAGCGGCTGACCGGCCTTGAGTACCTGAACTTCATCGGCGACGTCTACGGCGTCCCGCGAGCGGAGCGCCTCGACCGGATCGGCAAGTGGCTCGAGATCTTCGAGCTGGCGCCGGTCGTCACCAACCCCATCCAGAGCTATTCCCACGGCATGAAGCAGAAGATCGTCGTGACGGCGGCGCTCCTGCCGGGGCCCCGGGTGATGATCCTCGACGAGCCGCTCGTCGGGCTCGACCCGCGCGCGGCGCATCAGCTCAAGGAGATGTTCCGCGAGCACTGCGACCAGGGCAAGACGCTCTTTTTCTCGACTCACGTCATGGAGGTCGCCGAGAAACTGTGCGACCGCATCGGGATCATCCACAAGGGCCGGCTTATCGCCTGCGGTACAATGGACGAGCTCAAGGCGCTCGACCGCGCCGAGCAGTCGCTCGAAGGGATCTTCCTGGAGCTCACCGACAAATGAGCGCGGCGGACGAGAACGGCGGGGTCGGCGGGAGCGGCAGGCTTGGCCTGCTCCTGACGGTCATCCGGGCGGGGCTGAGGTCGAACTTCGGCCTGGCCGTCCTGAAGCATAGGCTTCTCAAAGAGAAGAAGGACCGCTGGCTCGTGCCGGTCTTCGCGTTGGCCGCGGTGGGCGTCCTTCCCACGCTCTACGGCGTCGTTCTGCTCATTAAGCACGCTTACCTCCTGCTCGCGCCGATGGGCCAGGAGCGGGCGCTGCTGTCGCTGGGAGTTCTCGCGGGGCAGCTTCTCGTTCTCATCTTCGGCATCTACTACGTCATCTCGGCCTTCTATTTCTCACGGGATCTGGAGTTCCTCATCCCCCTGCCGCTCAAGCCGAGCGAGGTCATGCTATCCAAGTTCGCGATCATCATGATCAACGAGTACCTGACGGTCATGGCCCTGGTGCTGCCTGTCGTCATCACCTATGGAGTGATGGCGAAGGGAGGCATGGGCTATTGGGTGAACGCGGTCCTCGTCTATCTGGCTCTGCCGATCATCCCTCTGGCGGTTGTCTCCGTGTTGGTCGTGGCCATGATGAGGTTCATCAATGTCAGCCGGAAGAAAGATATTCTGATCCTTGTCGGCAGCATTCTGCTCATCACGGCGTCGCTGGGGATCCAGTTCGCGGCCGGCCGGGCCCCGGCCAAGGAGATGAACGGCCAGGCCATCGCGGATTTGATCGCTTCGCCGAATAGCCTGCTCAACCGGGTCGGGGCGAAGTTCCCGCCGAGCATCTGGGCGACAAAAGCCGTGGCGGGAGGTTTCAGCGGGGAGGGGCTGGCCAACCTGGCCCTTCTTCTGGGCGTGTCGCTCGCTTTCTTCGCCGGAATGATCGTTCTGGCCGAGAAGCTCTTCTACCGGGGGCTCGTCGGCCTCGGCGAGACGACGGGGAAGAAGCGGCGGCTGACCCGCGATGAGATGTCGCGCCGGGTCTCGTCGGGGCGCCGGGCGGTCGCGGCGGTCTTCGGCCGGGAGTGGAAGATCATGAACCGTACTCCGATCTTCCTGTTAAACGGGACTTTCGTCGTAGTTCTCGTTCCGGTCCTCTTCATCGTGACGGCCAGACCGGGGGTGAGCCTTTGGGGCGCGGCCATTCCGAAGCTCCTCGCGGCGGCCAACCCGCTCTACTCCATCCTGGCGGTGGCGCTGTTCATGACCATCTGCGGCAGCCTTAACGGGACGTCGTCGTCGACATTTTCGAGAGAAGGCGCGCAGTTCTGGATATCGAGAGTCATCCCGGTCGCGCCGCGGGAACAGGCGGCGGCCAAGTTCCTCCACTCGTACCTGGTGGCCATGCTGGGCGTCGTCACGGCGTCGATCGTGGGCGAGCTCGTCCTCCACCTCAAGGCGGTCCATCTGGCCGTGGCGGCCGGATTGGCGCTCGTCTCCGGGGTGCTGCTCACGGCCGTGGGCATGATCATCGACCTGGCCCGGCCGCTCCTCGATTGGACGAACCCGCAGAAGGCGATCAAGCAAAACCTCAACGTCCTGTTGGCCATGCTCGCCGATATCGGCATCCTGACCGCGGCGTTCTTCGGCGTCAAGGCGCTGATCAAGACGAAGCTCGCGGCGAACGTCGTGTTGGGTGTTCTATTCGTGGGCCTGGCCGCTCTCGCGGCGTTAAGCTACCGGATATTGCTCAGGTTCGCCGACAAGCGCTACCCGGAAATCGATACCTGACGGAGGGGACATGCCCCGCTTCTTTCGAAGCGGTGCGTGTCCCTTTGACCTGAAGCCGGGGACATGTACTTCCGGTACGTGTCCCCTTTCTTATGACGATATTTACCAGAAACGCGTCTCCGAGTTGCTCCGCCGTGTTTCTGCTGGTCGCTTCGGGGGCGCCGCCCTCCTCCGCTCCCTGCCGTAGGGTTGACCCCCTCTTATCAGCCCTCGATCGCCTTGTGCAGCTTGATGGGGCGTTCCATCCGCTTCCGCATCTTGATGTTGAGGATCTCGACCATTACCGAAAAACCCATGGCGAAATAGATGTAGCCTTTGGGGATGACCAGGCCGAACCCTTCGCCGAAGAGGGTGAAACCGACGAGGAGGAGGAAGCTCAGGGCCAGCACTTTGATGGTCGGGTGCCCGTCCACGAACTCGCCGATGGCCTGGGCCGAGAGCATCATGACCCCGACGGCTATGACGATGGCCGCCATCATGATGGTTACGTGCTGGGCCAGGCCGATGGCCGTGATGACCGAGTCGAGCGAGAAGACGATGTCGAGGACGGCGATCTGGGCCAGGACGGCGAACATCTGTCGGCTGGGCTTGGCTTTTTGGCGCCCTTCGTCACCCATCAGGCTTTGATGGATCTCGCGCGTGCTCTTGGCCAGGAGGAAGAGCCCGCCGCCGATGAGGATGACGTCACGGCCGGAGAATTCGCGGGAAAAGACCTCGAAGAGCGTCGTTTTCAGGCCCATGACCCAGGTCAGGGAAAGGAGCAGGAGGATCCGGCTGACCATGGCCAGCGCCAGACCGAGGACCCGGGCGCGATTCCGTCGTTCCTGGGGCAGGCGGCCGACGAGAACGGAGATGAAGATGATGTTGTCGATCCCCAGGACGATCTCGAGCGCGGTCAGGGTCCCCAGCGCCACCCAGGACTGAAAATGCGTCATCCACTCCATCGTCGCCTCCTCAAATCGGGGACACAATACCCATTTCCGAATTGGAACATCGGACGGTATTCGTGAGGGAGCATTATCAGATTTATCGGGGAAAATGCAAGGCCGTAGTGCGAACTATTTACAAACAATTCAGGGACACAATACCAATTTCCGAATTTAATTTCGGAAATTGGTATTGCGTCCCCGCTTTAGCCGATTGACACCCTCCTTCGGCTGGACTAACATCTGCCGCCGAGGAGGATCTCATGAATAACAACGTCGTACGCCGGCTGAGGGTCCTGACTCTCATCGCTCTTCTCTTCGCGGCGGCCTGGGCGTGCACGGCCGGACCCCGCGGTTATACGAAATTCGAGGTCACGATCGACCCGTCCGTCCGGAGCGAGGCGGCCGCGGGCCGTGTCATCCTCCTCCTCTCCAGGACGGAAAAATTCAGCCCGGGGCCGACCGGGACGCCCGTCTTCGGCCTCAACGTCGACGGCCTGGCCCCCGGCGCGAAAGCGCTCGTCGACGATATGTCCTTCGGCTACCCGGTGAGGAGCCTCCGCGAGGTCCCGGCCGGTGAATACTTCGTCCAGGCCTGGCTCAACGTCTACACGACGTTCACGCGGAGCGACGGCAAGGTCGTCAAGCTCCACCAGGACCAGGGCGAGGGACAGAATTGGCGCCGTTCGCCCGGCAACCTTTACTCCGAGCCGGTCAAGATCACGATCGAGGCCGGGAAGAACGTGACCGTCCCCATCGTTCTGAACAAGATCGTGCCGCCCATCAAACCTTACGAGGATGCCAAATGGGTCAAGCACGTCCGCATCCAAAGCCGCGTGTTGACGGAATTCTGGGGACAGCCGATGTTCGTCGGCGCCAACATCCTCCTGCCCAAGGGCTACGACGAGCATCCCGGCGTCCGTTACCCGGTCCATTACGTGCAGGGGCACTTTCCGCGGGGGCGGGCCGGCCGCTTCAGCGAGAACGAGACGAGCTCGGCCTTCAAGCTCTGGACGGCCGACGGCGCGCCCCGCTTCATCCAGGTCAGCTTCGAGCACGCCTGCCCTTACTACGACGACTCCTACGGCGTGAACTCGGAAAACGCCGGGCCTTACGGCGACGCCATCACGAGCGAGCTCATCCCTCACATCGAGAAGACGTTCCGGGCCATCGGCGAACCCTGGGCACGCGTCCTCTCCGGAGGGTCGACGGGCGGCTGGATCTCGCTCGCCCTCCAGGTCTTTTACCCCGACGTTTTCGGCGGCGTCTGGTCGTTCTGTCCCGACCCGGTCGACTTCCGCAAGTACCAGATCGTCAACCTCTACCAGGATAAGAACGCCTACACCATCGACAACGAATGGACGCGCGTGCCGCGGGGAGGGGAGAGGGGGACGGACGGGAACCTGAATTACACGATGGACCAGGAAAACCTCTACGAGGAGGCGATCGGCGACCGGTACAGGTCGGGCGGCCAGTGGGCCATCTGGAACGCGGTGTTCGCGCCGGTGGCCGAGGACGGCTATCCGAAGCCGTTCTGGAACCCCGTGACCGGCGAGATCGACAAGGCCACGGCGGAATGGGCCCGCGAACGCTATGATATCCGCGCCTATCTCGAGAAGTATTGGGCGACGATCGGGACGAAACTCGCCGGGAAGATCCACGTCTACGTCGGCCGCATGGACAACTTCTACCTCAACGAGGCCTGTTACCTGCTCGAAGCGTTTCTCGCGGCGGCGAAAGACCCCGCGTACGGGGGAGAATTCCAGTACGGTGACCGCGGCGCCCACGGCTGGTCACCCTTCAAGGGCGACGAGATGCTCCGGGCCATGGCCGCGCACGTCGCCAAGAACGCGCCGCGTTCGGCAAAGCGGGATTGGGTATATTAGGAGGGGGTCAAACCTACCTTTTGCAGCAAAAGGTAGGTTTGACCCCCTCCTGGGGCCTCAGGTGAAGATGATCTGGCCGCCGGCCGCGATCTCGTAGAACTTGCCGACGTTGATGATCGAGTCGACCTGCGGGCAGAAGTCCTCTTTCTTCAGCTTGAACATGTCCACCGTCGCCTTGCAGGCGTAGAGTTTGCACCCGGCGTCCGAGACCATCTCGATGAACTCGGGCACGGCCGGGATGTCGATCTTCTCCATGGTCTTCTTCATCATCGACGTTGCGAACGCCGAGAAACCCGGCAGTATGCCCGCGAACGACGGCATGTGCATGCCCGGGTTGCCGACCGTGGCGATCTTGATCTTGCCCATGCGCTTCTTGACGATGGTGTCGAGACCGAAGAACGTGAAGAAGAGGTTGGCCTCGATGCCCTCCATGCGGGCGCCGTTGGCCATGATCAGGCCGGGGTAGACGCCGTCCAGCCCGCCCTTCGAAATGATGATCGAAACTTTTCTGATCTTGTCTTCCATAGGGATCTCCTAAACGCAGCCCTCGGGCTTTTTCATGCCGGCGATCTTGGCCGCTTTCTTGGCCGGGCCGCCGGGGAAGAGGGCGTAGAGCTCCTTGGTGCTGATGACGCCGCTCTTGTTGAGCTTGCGGATGCTCGGCACCTGGCCGTTTTCCTTGAAGTCCTTTTGCATGAACTCGATGACCTTCCAGTGGGCCGGGGTGAGCTCGGCGATCCCCTCATCCTTGGCGATGGCCGCGGCGGCCTCGCGCGTCCACTGTCCAAAATCGGTCATGAAGCCTTCGGCGTCGACGTCGACCGTGGCCGTTCCGAATAGCTTTTGAGGCATGATGGGTCCCTCCCTATTGGTTTCTATTTCGTTTCGCCGGGCGCGGGGTCGTCGCCCGAGCGCTTCTTTCCGGCCATTTTCATGCGTGACGGGACGAACGGGATCGGGTGCCCCCGCAGGAGCAGGTGCCAGTAGATCCAGCGGAAGGCGAGCTTCCCCCAGTGGTTGATGCGGCTGGGCTTGAGGAGCGGCATCGGGCCGACGACCGGGAACGGGAAGCGCCCGGGCAGAGGCTCGACCTCGTAGTTGAAGTCGAGGAGGATGGCTTTCCCGAGGCCGGCCTCGATGAAGCAGTTCGAGTGGCCGTCGAAGGCCGGCTCGAGCGGCTTGCCTGCGATCGCGCGCAGAATGTTCTCGGCCAGGATCTCGGACTGGAAATGGGCGACGGAACCGGCCTTCGATGTCGGCACGTCGGTCGCGTCCCCGATCCCGAAGACGTTCTCGTATTTTTTCGAACGCAGGGTGTTCGGGTCCGTGGGCAGGTACCGGAACTCGTTGCCCATGCCCGAGCGCTCGATCATCTCCGAGCCCATGTTCGTCGGGACGGTGACGAGCAGGTCGTAGGGGATCTCGCGGCCGTCGTAGCCGATAAGCTTGCGGGACGCCGCGTCGACGCGCTCGGCGTTGAAATCGGTCACCATCCGGACGTGCTTTTCCTCGAGCAGGCTGGCCAGCGCCTTCGAGGCCACGGGCTTGGTGAAGGCCCCGGGGAGGGGCGTGACGTGGACGAGCTCGATCTTGTCGCGGCGGTGATGGCGGGCCAGGCACCAGTCGCAGAAAAAGGCGAATTCGAGGGGCGCGACGGGGCACTTGATGGGCGTTTCGTTGACGTGGATGACGATCGTCCCGCCCGGGAAATTCTTGAGCTTTTCGGCCAGGGCCGCGGCCCCGTCCGGCGTATAGAAATCGAAGATCGTGTCGCGCCAGCCGTCGAGCATACCCGGTGTTTCGGCGGGCACGATGTCGGTCCCGGTGGCGACGATGAGGAAGTCGTAGGAGAGGCTGCTTCCGTCTTGGAAGACGACCTCGTTCGCGGCGGGGTTGATGCGGTCGATCTCGGCGACCATGAACTCGACGCCCCGGGGAAGGAACTTCGACCTGGGCTTGACGATGTCCTTCTTCGTGTAGAAGCCGAAGGGGATGAACAGGAAGCCGGGTTGATAGTAATGCTCATTGTCCCGGTCGATGATGGTGATGGCCCAGTCGGCGCGGCGGAGGCGCCTGCGGAGCAGGTTGGCCATGATGGTCCCGCCCGTCCCGGCCCCGAGGATGACAATTCTTTTCATCAACAAATACTAGCATTATTATAGTGTTTAATCAAGCCTCGTTTCCGGCCCCTGTTAAGCGCTGGCTCGAGAAGTGATATAGTGACCGCTGATGGAGTGCGAGATGAAAAGAGCTGCGCTTCGCAAGCGGTGCTGGGGAGACGTCGAGGACCGGCAGATGCGGGACTACCACGACCGCGAGTGGGGGACGCCGCTCCATGACGACCGGAGGATCTTCGAGTTCCTCGTCCTCGAGGGCATGCAGGCGGGCCTGAGCTGGAAGCTCGTCCTCGACAAGCGCGAGAACTTCCGGCGGGCTTTCCGCGGCTTCGACCCGGTCAAGGTTGCCCGTTTCACGGCGAGGGACATCCTGCGTCTGTTGGGCGACGCCGGGATCATCCGCAACCGGCTGAAAATTCTGGGCGCGATCAACAACGCCAGGCGCTTCCTCGAAGTGCAAAAAGAGTTCGGCACGTTCGACCGCTATATCTGGGCATTCGTCGGCGGGAAGCCGGTGCGCAACAAGCTCCGGTCTTTCGCCGAGATGCCCGCCCGGACGCCTCTCTCGGACATCATCAGCAAGGACCTGAAAGCGCGCGGGTTCAAATTCGTCGGCTCGACCGTCGTTTATTCGCATATGCAGGCCACGGGCATGGTCAACGACCATCTGGTCACGTGCTTCCGGTATCGCGAGCTCACCCCTTCTTGCTAAGCCGGGCCGGCTCTGCTATACTAACTCCATTCGTTAGAGGCGTTTGAGCCTTTCCCTCATCCGCCCGGCGGCGGATCCGGACGTATCCAAAAGGACATAGGACTATGAAGATCGGATTTATCGGGCTCCCGAAATCGGGGAAGACGACGCTGTTCAACGCGCTGACGGGCTCGTCCGCTGCGGTCTCGACTTACTCCGGGGGCCGCGTGGGCCCAAATTTGGCGGCTGTCAGGATCGGCGACGAACGCGTCACGGCGCTGTCCGCGATCTACCGGCCGAAGAGGATCGTCTACCCGACGATCGACATCGTGGATCTGGCCGGGGTCAGCGAGGGCGACGCCCGGGCCGACGCCTTCTCGGGAGACATGATGAAACTCGTCCGCACGTGCGACGCGCTGGCCATTGTCCTGAGGGGATTCGGGAGCGATCTTCTGGGCGGCCCGAGCCCGATCGCCGACCTGAAGAAGATCGAAGACGAACTCCTGATCGCCGACCTCATCGTGGCCGAGAAGCGGCTGGAGAAGATCGAACTCGCTCTCAAAAAAGGCCAGGCGACCCCGGCGCTCAAAGCCGAGGAGAGGGTCCTGCGTGTGGTCGTCGACGGGCTCAACGCCGGCCGGCCGGTCCGCGATCTGGATCTCGACGCGGACGGCGAGACGATCATTCGCGGGTTCCAGTTTCTGACGAAAAAGCAAGCTTTGGTCATTCTGAACTCGCACGAAGCGCTCTTCGGCAAGAACGGGGCGGTATTGGCGGCTGTCGGCGAGCGCTACGGGGCGGTCGAATTCGCCGGCGAGTTCGAGATGGAGCTCTCGCGGCTCGACGAGGAGTCGGCCCGGGCTTTCATGGAGGACCTGGGGATCAGCGAGTCGGCCCGGGACCGGCTGACGGCCTTGGCCTACGACGCCCTGGGTTACATCAGCTTCTTCACGGTGGGGGAGGACGAGGTTCGCGCCTGGAACGTTCGGCGCGACGCCACGGCCGTCGAGGCGGCGGCCGCCATCCACTCGGACCTGGCCCGCGGGTTCATCGCGGCGGAGTGCTACAAATGCGAGGACCTGGTCGCCTTCGGCTCCGAGAAAGCCGTCAAGGACAAGGGCAAATTCCTCCTGGCCGGCAAGGATTACAGCGTCAAGGACGGCGACATCCTCAGCATCCGCTTCAACGTTTAAGAGGGGAAGCCGCCTTCTCCTCGCCACCGTTTATTTCCCGTTCGATATCTTCGATCGCATTTACGAGAGTCGTGTTGCCAGCTATCTCAGCTCGGACCCTGTGGCATACGCTTGATACCCCGGATACGCTTAAACCAAAAAATTGGCCGATTTCCTTCAATGTCAGAGCGGAATTCTTATGGCTGATAAAGATGGCGACCAGAGTGACAAACCTATTCCTGACACCCAAAACCTTTTCAGATTTGGACAATATCAGGGCGAGATCAGGCCTTTTCTGGTGTTGCTTTGCCAGGGCATTACCTCAGCGGGGTTTTTGGCTCCCGGCAAGATAGACGACTAGACCCCTGGATTATTCTCAAGAGAGGGGGCTGCCCCCTCTTACATATTCCAGCGGTACGAGACCTTGAGCAGGAAGATGTTGTCGCCGGGGGCGGAGAACAGGTCGCTGATGTCCCGCCCGAGCCGCAGGCTTCCCGGGTTGGCGTAATCGGCCCGGTTCTGCGTCCACACGAAGTAGAGCAGGCTTCCAGGCCTGTACTCCCACCTCAGGACGACCGTCCCTCTCAGCGATTTGTAATTGAAATCGGGGTTCCCGAACGAGAACGGCTCGGCCGCGCCGCTCACGCCGTCCGGATCGACCGTAAAGACGTCGTCCACGTCGTCGTAACCGATCGTTGACGCCCCCTCGCCGTAGATGTTATAGGCGAACGATTTCGCCAGCGCCAACTCCTTGAACGCATCGTAGTGCCCGACCGCGACGAACGGCTGCAGGTAGGCCTGGAGCGTCAGCTTCGGCGTGAACGTCCAGTCGAGCCGGATCTCGCTGCCCAGCACCTTCTGGTCGATGCGCCCGAATACGTACCTTTTCCCGTACGTCGCCTCCATCAGCGCGTCGTCGACCCGGGTCACCCACTGGATGGCGTTCCGCTCGATCCCGAGCGTCGGCCCCACCGACAGGCTGAAGTTGGATCCCGGTTTCCACCTGACCGAGAACTGTCCGTTCCACTGGCTCGAGGCCAGGGGCTGCTGGTACGTCGTGGACTCGAGCGCGAACTCGACCGGCTTCCGGTTGTCCGTCGTCAGGCTCAGATCGACCTGGTACCCCGCCGGGATCAGGGCCAGTGGCCCGCCCCGGGTATGGTTCTTGCTGACCGTCTCCGGATTGTAGGCGAACAGGGTCTCGAACCGCCAGAAATTCTTGAACTGGCCCTGGACCAAAAGGAGCTCGCCGTCCCAGTTCTTGTTGCCGCCGAAGTCGTAGCTCCTGAACCAGCCGCCGATGACGAGCGCGTAAAGGAACACCTTGCCCGGCTTCGTCCACTGGTAGCCCGGCAGGACCTGCATCTGGATGACGTCGGACGCGCCATACTGGAAGCCCGCGTCGTTCGGATTGAACCCCGGCGAAAGAGCGCCGACGTTCGCCAGGACGAGCACGTTCCCGTTCTGCTTGGCCAGGTTGAGCCGCGCCCCCCAGCCGCCGAGGCTCGTCGCCGCCGGGTCGACCTCGACGTGGGTCGCGTCCGGCCGCTGGAAGTAGTGCATGGACGAGTTCTGGAGGCGCAATATATCCTCGACGCTCCCCTCGACGCGCGTCGCCCCCGCCCAGCCGCCGACCGCCCAATTCTTCTTCTTGTCGAGCGAGATCCATCCGTCCATGGCTAGGCTGAAGGCGTTCTTGTTGAGGATGCCGGTCAGCGTCTCGCCATTCAAGTCGCGCGCCACGCCCGTGGCCATCAGCCCAATCCCGGTCCGCCCCTCGTCGATCTCCTTCTGGACGCGCAGCGTGCCGTAATACGAGAGCGGTTCGACCTCCTGGCTCAGGCGCGTCCCGAGCTGGTCGATCTGGGCGAACTCGCGCCCCGTCACGGCGTTGAGGAAACCGACGTTCCAGTTCCCGCCGAGCTTCCCGGTCAGCTTGGCCGCGCCCAATATCGTCGTCCGGTCGGGCATGCGCGCGAACCCGTCCTCGGTGACGTAGCCTTGCGGCGCCCGGCCGACGCGCCGGCTGTAGAACAATCGCGGCTGGGGCCAGTTGATGTTGGCGTTCAGGTAGACCCCGCCGTTCCCGAAGCTGTTGAAGAGGGAGGCGCCTTCGATGAAGAACGGCCGCTTCTCCTCGTAGTAAGTCTCGTAGGCCGAGAGGTTGAGGACGGCCGGGTCGACCTCGACCTGCCCGAAGTCGGGGTTGACGGTCGCGTCAAGCGTCAGGTTGCTTTTCAGGCCGACCTTGAGGTCGAAGCCGGCGTTGGCCAGGCCGTGCCTTCCCGTCTCGAAGGGGTTGCCGATTTCCGCCGGGCGGAACTGGGCCTGGCCGACGACGTAGGGCATGAACTCGACCCGTCCGCCCGGGCTGATGCCGCTCAGGCCCTCGAGCCGGGCGAAGCGCGAGACGAACGCCGCTTCGCCCTTCGGCACCCAACTGAAGCTCGATTCCTCGTTCTTGCGCTGGACCATGCGCCGGAAGTTGATGCCCCAGACGTACTCGTCCTTCTTGGGGAAGCGGATCTGGTTGAACGGGATGCGGAACTCGATGGCCCAGCCTTCTCCGTTGACCGCGGCCTTGGTCTCCCAAATGCCGTCCCAGGATTCGTCCTCGCCGACGTCGTTCGACAGGGCGCAATCGGTGATGGAGCCGGCCGGGTTGGCGACGAACAAATAGCCGGAGAGTTTGTCGAAATAGGGGTCGACGGCGACCGCGAACCAGTCGGAATCGGTCTGGCTGTCGCGGCGCCCGAGGCGCTTGCGGATCTTCGACGGGTCGGAGTCGTGACAAAACGCGGCGACATAGAGGGCGTGGTCGTCGTAGGCGACCCAGACGTCGGTCTGTTCCGTGGCCGGCTCGCCGTCCTTGGGATCGTTCTGGGTGAATCCGGTTGCGGCGGGAGCGGCCTTCCAAACGTCCTCGTCGAGGCGTCCATCGAGGGTGATCGGCTCGGTCGAGCGGACGGCATGGACGATCTTTTCGGCGGGGGCGGGGGTCTGGGTGCTTGGGGGGGCGGCGATGGTGACGGCGCCGGCCGTCATGGCGTCGGTCGTCATGGCGAGGGCCAGGGCGACGGTGCTGGCACAGGCGAGCAAAACTGTCCTCTTCATCGGTAACTCCTCATTATCGCGCGGCTGATATTTTCGAGAGGGCCAGGGACACACCTATATACGATCTGGCGTTCCGTATGGTTGCCGCACGTAGCTAGAAGGGGGCATTATTGACCCCCTCCGGGGTCTCGTATATCATACCGTCGCGACATGGAAACGCGTTTCAGCCGATTCGTCATGAACTTCCCCGGCCGTCTGGCCATGCCTATCGGTGCCTACGCGGGGCTCGAGATCACCGGCGAATCGGTCGAGGACGTCGTCAGTGTGCCGGGCTCCCAGTTCAAGGCGGTCATGGCCCTCCACGACCGCTATCGGACTCCCGTCCTGCTCACGGCCATGGACCTGAGCGCCGAAGCGGAGGCCTTCGGCTGCGAGATCCGGACGTCCGAGCGCGAGATCCCGACGGTCGTCGGCCGGCTCGTGACGAACGAGGCCGAGATCCTCGCGCTTCCCGAGCCCGTGCCCGGCGACGCCCGGACCCGCGTACCGCTCGAGACGGCCTGGCGCTTGGTCGCGGAGGCCGACGGCCCCATTCCCGTCCTGGGCTGCATGCTCGGCCCGTTCTCGCTCGCCGGGCGCCTGTTCGGCGTGAGCGAGGCGCTGGAAGCCACGGCCGTCGAGCCGGAGATGATCGAGATCCTCCTCAGGCAGGTGACGGCCTTCCTATGCCAGTACGCCCTCGCTTATCGGGATACCGGGGCCTGGGGCGTCGTCGTGGCTGAGCCCGCCGCCGGGCTCCTGTCGCCGGCCGGCCTGGGCCGGTTCTCGGCGCCCTTCGTCAAACGGATTGTCGAAACCGTCGAAACGTTCGATTTCGCCGTCGTCCTTCACAACTGCGGGGCGAAGAACATCCACCTGGAGAAAGTCCTAGAATCGGGCGCCGGGATCAACCATTTCGGCGCGCCCATGGACATCGTCGCGGCGCTGGGCGAGGTCGGGCCGGACGTCATATTGGGCGGGAACCTCGACCCGACGGCCGTCTTCCACAACGGGACGCCGCAAGCGATAGGCGAGGCGACCTGCGCCCTCCTCGAGGCGACCCGGAGCTACAAGAATTTCATCATCTCGTCCGGTTGCGACATCCCTCCCGGGACGCCGCTCGCCAACCTCAACGCCTTCTACCGGGCGGTCGCGGAATTCAACAAGTAAGCTACCGCCTAGCCTCAAAAAGCGTCCAGGGATAGGCCTTCAGGTCCTTGAGGAACGGCTTCTGCCACTTGTATTCCGGGTGCTTGGCCAGGAAGTCCGCCGCCACAAAATCCCTGCCGCACGGATGGCCCATATGCGCCCACATCTTCATCTCTTTGACCAGCGCGCTCGACGTCACTTTCCCCTGGACCGACCCGGCCGGCGCGAACGGCGCCCAGCCGAACTCGGGCGTCCCCTTGGGGTCCTCATCGACGTGGCCGCACAGGACGTTGCTGTTCGACCCCGGCTTCCCGGTGGCCATATCGACGTGGTCGGCCTCGAACAACTTCCCGTCCTCGACGTCGAGATAGCCCTTGTACTCCTCCATCAACAGTTCCCACCGCGCCTTCCTCATGAGCACGGACTGCGTCTTGTCCGCCGCGTCGAACGTCGTCTCCTCGGCGATGAGCTTCTCGTCTCCGGGAAAGTTCGCCCCCACGAAATAGCCGTCCATCGTCCGCCACAGCCGCTGGTTCTTGAGCCCCAGCTCGAATTTGGCGATCTCGCCCGTCTTCGTGTCGCCGACGAGCCAGTCGTTGGCGTAGGCGCCGTTGTTGTCCTCGCTCATGATGCGGACGAAGTCGTCGATCGACGCCGCGTACTGGGCGGCCTTCCGGGCCCGCACGAACTCGGGTGTTCCCTCCTCGCGGAATCCCTTGAACGTGCCCATGGTCGTCTCCGTATAGACGAGCCCCGCGCCGTTCAGGACGAAGTCGTCGCCGCTGTGGATGGCTCCCGGCAGGCAGTCCATCAGGATGCGCCGCCCCGCCGCCGGGACGATGTCGGCGATGACGTTCCAGTGCGACCCGATGATGTAGTCGACCCAGTTGTTGTGGCCGACGACGATCTGGCCGCCCTCGGTCCAGCTCCCCGTGGCGATGAAGGCGCTGCAGTAGCCCGGGGCTTTGTTGTCGCCGGCGCCCTTCCGCGCCATTTCATCGAGGTAGGGAACATAGTACCAGGCTAGCTCGATCCAGCCGTTGAGGACGGTGATGTCGATGCGGTCGTATTTGGAGCGCGGCAGCCGGGCCCGCATCCCCGACACGATGCCCTCGATCTCTTCCTGATATTCCGTCTCGAGCTTGGGCCAGAACATGCGTTCGGCCGGGCCGCGGAAGAAGGCCCAGTCGCGTTTCGTCGAGCCCTCGAGGAAGTGGGCTAGCGCCTTCAGCACATCGTCGATCTCCGTGGCCAACAGCCACCCGTGCTGGAAGCCAATATCGCGCGGCGTCCCTTCGAGATGGACGTTGATCCAGCCGTTTGTGTCGATGCGCGTCGCCTTGGCCAGCTCGGCGGGCGGCGCGGGGGGTGCCGTGGGTTTCTTTTTACAGGCGGGGGAGAGGAGGCCGAATGTCGCGAAGGCGAGGATAAGCGCGAAAATAGTGAGCCGCGCTAGCATCCTCGTCTTCATGTCCGCCACGAATTTCTTCGTGCCATTCACCATGCCTCCTCCTTTTCGGGCCCGCTAGAGCCCGCGCCGAAATCCTGACCAACGCGGGCCGGGCGCTGGGCCAGAGAATACACCGGGCGGGTTTTGAATTCAACTGGCGGGCCTGTCTGTCCCGCGCCTCCCCGGGCTGCTCCTCTCTCCCTGTGCCCTGCCTTGGACATAGCCCCACCGAAATACTATAATCGTTCACGGCCCAACAGGCCCTGCTTCGGAGATACACGATGAAGAACCGCTTTCTCGACGCGCTGGCTGAACGTGTCCTCCTCTGCGACGGCGGCATGGGGACCATGCTCTACGCCAAGGGCGTTTACCTGAACACCTGCTTCGACGAGCTCAACCTGACGAACTCCTCCCTCGTCAAGGAGATCCATCGCGAGTACGTCAAAAGCGGTGTCGATATCATCGAAACAAACACCTTCGGCGCCAACCGCCTCAAACTCCGGAAGCACGGGCTCGACGATAAGGTCCTTGGCATCAACCGTGCCGGCGCCGCGATCGCCAGGGAAGAGGCAACCGAGAACCTATTCGTGGCCGGCTCGATAGGCCCCCTCGGCGCCAAGATCGCGCCGTTGGGACCCCTCCCCGCCGCCGAAGCCCGGGAAATCTTCGCCGAACAGGCCTCCGCCCTTCGCGACGGCGGCGTGGATCTTTTCATCCTGGAGACCTTTTCCGACATCCGGGAGATCGAAGCGGCCATCAAGGCCGTCCGCGGCGTGAGTCCCGACCTTCCTCTCGTGGCCGAGATGACGATCGACGAGGACGGGAACAGTCTCTGCGGCACGACCCCCGAGATGTTCACGGAAAAGCTCGAGGACCTGGGGGCGGACGTCATCGGTGTCAACTGCAGCGTCGGTCCGGCACCCATGCTCCTATGTGTCGAGCGCATGGCCAAAGTCACCGCCAAGCCCCTCGCGGCCATGCCCAACGCCGGCATGCCGCGCGAAGTCGAAGGCCGGGTCATCTACCTCTGCTCTCCCGATTACATGGCCGAGTACGCCAAGCGGTTCATCCAAAGCGGCGTCAAGGTCATCGGTGGCTGCTGCGGTACGACGCCTGCCCACATCAGGGCCATGAGGGCCGCGGTCAAGGCCCACCAGCCGCCCCGGCGGGCGATTACGGCGCCCTTGCGCCCCGCCGCGGCCGCTACGGTTCTCGTAATCCCCATGCGGGAGAAGTCGGCACTCGGGAAAAAGCTTGCCGATGGCGTCTTCTTGACTAGCGTCGAGATCGTCCCGCCCCGAGGTCATGACCCGGAAGTGGCCGTCGAGGCGGCCCGAGCCCTTGGAAAGCACGGCGTCGACTGCGTCAACATCCCCGACGGGCCCCGGGCCAGCGCCAGGATGAGCCCCATGGCCCTCGCAGTGATCCTGACCGCCGAGACGGGCGTCGAGGTCATTCTCCATTACACGTGCCGCGACCGGAACCTCCTCGGTATGCAGTCGGACTTTCTGGGCCTCCAGGCCAACAAGATCCGAAACATGCTCATCATCACCGGCGACCCGCCCAAGCTCGGCGATTACCCGAGTGCGACGGCCGTTTTCGATGTCGACTCCATCGGCCTCGCGAATGTCGTCAATGGGCTCAACCATGGCGTCGATATCGGCGGTAAGGCCATGGCCAAGCCGACGTCGTTCCTCCTTGGTGTCGGCGTTAATCCGGGGGCGATCAATTTGGAGAACGAGATCGCCCGATTCGAGAGGAAGATCGAGGCTGGAGCCGAGTTTGCCATCACCCAGCCGGTTTTCGATATTAAAGCGCTCGAGAGCTTCCTGGAGAGGACGGCCCGTTTTCGCGTCCCCATCCTCGGAGGCGTCTGGCCGCTCTGGAGCCTGGCCAACGCCGAGTTCATGCAGAACGAAGTGCCCGGCGCCTCGGTTCCTGCGGCGGTCATGGAGAGGATGCGTCGGGCCCAGGACAAGGGCCCCGAGTTCGCCCACGGGGAGGGCGTGGCCATCGCGCGGGAGGTGGCGCGCGCGATCAAGGGGATGGTCCAGGGCGTTCAGATCAGCCCGCCGCTCGGGAAATGCGATCTCGCCCTGGAAGTGTTGGAAGCTCTCTAAACGGGCACCGCGGTCGGCTTTGGGCTAGCCCTCTAATTTAGCTTTTGCCCTCGAATACCGCAGGTAGTTCTTGAGGGAGAGGTCTTGACCCAGCAAGGCCGCGGCAGCGTGGATCGTCGCCTGGATCTCGCCGTCCAGAGGATCACAGATCGCGGCATCGAGGCCCCGGGCCATGGCCAGCGCCAGGAACGTCCGGTTAATGAGGCGCCGCTGGGGCATGCCGAAGGACACGTTGCTCAACCCGGCTATCGTCTTGACATGGGGGATCGCACGCTTGATCGCCTCGACGGAATCGAGGAAGAGGGCTCCGGACGCGGCATCCACGCCGATCGGCCTGACGAGCGGGTCGAAGAAGATGTCCTCGGCCTCGAGGCCGGCTCCCGTCAGCACATCTGTTAGCTTTTTCGCTCGGTCGGCGGCGATCCCTGCGCTCGCCGGAGGCCCCGTTTCTTCGAGGCAAAGGGCGATGACCCGTGGCTTGAATTCGCGGATGATGGGGAGGAGCGCGTCGAGCGACGATCTTTCGCCCGTCACGGAGTTGAGGAGCGCTTGCCCCTTGTGGATCTTGAGCGCCGCTTCCATGGCTTTCGGATTGGGAGTATCGATGGATAAGGGGACGCTCAGCTCGTTCTGGAGGAGGGGGATGGCCCAGTGGAGCCCTTCGATCTCCCCGTCCATGAGGGCGGCGGCGTTCAGGTCGATGTAGGCGGCTCCGGCCTGCTCCTGCTTATTGGCCTGCTCGCAAATAAACTTCGCGTCACGGCACTGGAGCGCTTCAAGGACGCTTTTCCGGCTCGAGTTAAGCCGTTCGCCGATAATGATCATCTAGAAACCCCGGAACGTCATTCCGGCTTCGAGTAGTGATAATATTGCTTGGCGTAATAGCCGTCCTGCTCGAGAAGGTCAACCCCGTTCAAGATGACACCCAAACACTTGAGCTTATGGGCGTCGAGCTTCTGCTTGGCCTGCTTGAGTGCTTGTATGGGCGTCTGCCCTCCCCGTGCGACCAAGATGATCGCGTCGGCCATCGGCCCCATGGCCAGGGCGTCGGAAACTGCCAGGAGCGGCGGTGTGTCGAACAGGACGAAATCGAAGCTCCGCTTGAGATACGCGATAAGGGTGTCCATCTTTTCCGAAGTTAAGAGCTCGATCGGGTTGGCGGGCAGCGGTCCGCTGGTGATGAGCTGAAGGTTCGGGACGTTTGTCGGTTTGACGATATCGGCCGGCTCGATATTGGAGCTCAGGTACTTGCTCAGGCCGGGTCCGCTGATACTGTTTGCCCCGAAGATCCTGGCCTGTTTCGGCTTGCGCAAGTCGGAATCGACGATGACCACCCGCCTTTTGGCTTCGGCCAGCGTGATGCCCAAGTTGGATACGGTCGAGGATTTTCCTTCCTTGGCCAGGGGGCTCGTGAACAGGATCGTTTTGATCCTCCCGGGCGGCGAGGATACGAGCAGGGTCGTCCGGATCGAGCGGTAGCTCTCGGCCTGGATCGATTGGGGCTCGCGCGAGGCGATGAGCTCGATCTTAAGGCTTTTGTATGGGAGGTTGTTTTGCTCGACCGGCATTATGCGTGACTCCATTAAGCCGTTTGATCGCTCCCTTCTCTGCCTCTGCGCCCGCTCTCCCTTTTCGGCCTTGCCCCGGATCATCGAGATGAGTTTGACGAATTCCGCTTTCGGCCCTTTCGGCTTGGCCTCGGCTTCGAAGGCCGGGATCGTCCCAAGCGTCGGGATCCCGATAGAATTTGCCACGTCTTTCGATGTCTTGACCGTGTTGTTCAAATACTCGAGGCCGAGGGCCAAACCGATGCCCCCTGCCAAGCCAAACAGGAAGCCCATGAGGACGTTTTTTTGCTTGTTGGGGAAGGCCGGCCTCAGCGGATAATCCGCCTTATCCACGATCCAAACGTTGAGCGCTTCCAATCCCTGGAGCCGCGAGGAAACGTCGGTTTCGCTCTGCCGCTTCGAGAGCGTCTCGAGCAGGGCCTTTTTATTTTCGAGCTCGATCCTGAGGCTGTTATAAATGACCGAATTGCTGTTGGCCTTATAGGCAGAGTTCTTCAGATCATTGAGGAGTTTCTGGAGGGATTGTTCCTGTCCGAGCGCCGCTTGATAATCGTTATACGCGTTGCGGATGAGGTTCTGGGTTTCGTCCTGCAGGGCTTCCGTGGCCGCGTCGAGCTCCGATTTCAAGCGCTGCATGGCCGGGAACTCCGGCTTGACGGTCGTCAACCGTGTGGCATAATCGCGACTGAGGTTGATGTATTGTTCCCGCAGGCGCTGGATGAGGCTGCCCTCCGGGGCGTTGGGTATCTCGCCGAGGGGCGCTGCTTTAAGCTGGTTGTAATAATTGAGCTTGTTGATCTTGTCGAGGGTTGCCTTGGTCAGGGAGCTATTGACCTCGCTGATCCTGGAGACGGCAGGCGTTTCCGCCGCCGTGAGCGGCATGATATCTTTCTCGGAGCCGTACTGGTTGAGTTCTTTTTCCTTCGACTCGATCCCGGTCCGCAACTCGGCGATCTGTGTGTTCAGGAATTCCGAGGCCTTTTCGGAGGCCGAATACCTCTTGCGGACGATCATATCGATGTAGCCGTCGAAAAGGGCATTCAAGGTGTCCTGGGCAAGCTTAGGATTGCGGCTACTGAACTGGACGTTCACCAAGCTGGTTCTCTCAACCGGAGTGACGCTGACGCTTTCGAGAAAGCTCTGGATCAGCAGTTCCCGGAAGACCGGATCTGCGGAGTCGTCGGCCTTTGCTCCATTTTTCGCCATTCTTGCGAAATCGGGGTTTTCGTAGAGTTTGAGCTTGTCGATGGTATCCGCGGCCAGAGTCTTGCTCCGAAGAAGCTGGGCGTGACTCTGAAGATTCGTTCCCGCGCCAAACGATTGGACGTCTTCGAAGGGGAGGATCTTAGGGTCGTCCTCGATCCAGACGCTGCCGCTCGAGGTGAAGACTGGAGGAACCAAAAAGCTATACAAAGCTGCCGCGGAAAGCGCGATAATAAAGAAAAGGGCCGCCGTCCATTTCCATTTGAGAACGACATGCCAGTAATGCTGAGCTTGGGCCAGAAGCCCGCTCTGCGGTTCTTTGTTAAATTCCGTCG
This sequence comes from uncultured Eubacteriales bacterium, assembly GCA_964652895.1. Taxonomy (GTDB): domain Bacteria; phylum Acidobacteriota; class Aminicenantia; order Aminicenantales; family Saccharicenantaceae; genus RBG-16-66-30. The sequence continues at coordinate 191 of CAZZCH010000013.1, read as the reverse complement.
CCATAATATATTTCCTTATATTGTCCCGTTCGCCATTAGGGGACGATAACGACGTCGCCTTCTTCGAGGACGACGTCGGCGATCTTGCCGTTGGTCACATTCTTTAGATTGACGTTAATCTTCATCTCCTTGCCCGTTCTCTTGTCTTTCCGCTTGATCATGACTTTCGTTTTTTTCGCCCATTCCGTGGG
>CAZZCH010000012.1:0-56379 GCA_964652895.1 uncultured Eubacteriales bacterium | reverse complement strand
TCTTCCTCACCCTCCCGCGGCTCCCCCCATGCCACAACTTATTGAGTAATTACCAATAAAGGGAATAAAAATAATATTTGCAATTATCTGAGTTCAAGGTGATAACGTCCTCTATGGTCAAGATAGGGATGTCCTGAATTACTGAAGCTCCACGGACTTACGTCCGTGGAATCCCGCCAAGGGGATTGAAAGATGCAGGAATGAGAGAGAGAAAAAAATAAAAATAAAAGTATATAAAACTTGACATTATATAAATAAAAAATTACGTTATGTAACGAATACATTGCAATATTAGGCAAAAATAGGAAGGTACTGATGATGTTAGCCCGATTAAAGAGTAAAAACGAAAGCGGCGAGCAGTTTATTTTGCTGAACAATCTCCGCAAGTTGCGTTTCTTCGCGGATGAATTGAGTCAGGAAGATCTGGCAAATAGGGTTGGAGTTTCCCGCCAGACGATCTATGCCATTGAAAAAGGAAAGTTCAATCCCTCGGTGAAGCTGGCGCTGCGGATTGCCAAGTTTTTTCAGAAATCTTTGGAAGAAGTTTTTTATTTAACGGAGGTCAAAAATGATCAACAAGACAAAAATCAATTGGCTGAGTGAACTTTCGATTCCAGGCCGGGCCTGGGCTATGGTCCTGGTCGGACTGCTTGTATTTTTTTCCCAGTTGCACCGGGTTGCCGGCAATGCCGGCGTCGTGGGTGGCTGGTTGGTTTATTCCCTGATGCTTGGTCCGCAGAACGCACTGATGAAGCGTTGGGACGAACGCGAAGTCCATCTGTTCCACAAAGCCTATTCCCTGGCCTTTGCGCTTGTCCTTCTACTGATCCTTGTTGCCAATGCCATTATTGAACTCAATGATTGGCTTCACTTTGCCGATCGGCAGCTGGCTTTCATCGGCCATAACTGGTTGGGTGTGATGAGTTCCGTGCTGTTGATCGTTCTTGGTGCGTCTGTCCTGAATGTTTTTCGCAAGGAGGAAGAATGAAATCCTGGCTCGCGGCTGCGGCTCTCTTGGCAGTGTTGAGTCCGAGCATGCTTCCGGCAAGGGAAGCAACCCCGGCAAAGAATTTGAGCCAATTGCCGGCCTATGTCGATAAGCTGATGGCCGATTGGAATGTTCCCGGGCTTAGTGTAGCTGTGGTAAAAGGCGACCAAGTAATCTGGGAGAGGGGTTTCGGTCGCGTCCGGGGAGACAAAAATGTTGCGGTTTCACCGGAAACGCCCTTTGCCATTGGCTCAGCCACTAAGGCCTTCACCGCATTGGGGCTGATGCTTCTGGTTCAAGAACGCAAAATCGATCTGGATCAATCAGTAGCCAGTTATCTTCCCGGATTTAAAAGTGCGGACCCTTACATTTCGGCCAATCTCAGTGTACGCGACATCCTGAGTCACCGCAGCGGATTACCCCGTCATGATCTGGTCTGGTTCGGTTCGGACAAGAGCCGGGAGGAACTGGTCAAAGCTATAGCTTTTCTTCCATTCGGCAAAGATTGGCGTACACGTTTTCAATATAACAATCTGATGTATGCGCTGGCCGGCTACCTGACAGAAAAGATCAGCGGCAAGTGCTGGCAGGAGTATATTCAGCAGGAGGTTTTCACTCCCCTGGGCATGGCGCATTCGGATTTCTCTTACCGCTTGAGTGAGCGCGGATCCGCTGATGCCATGGCGCCGGCGGGTGCTGTCGTTTCGACGGTTCGCGATTTGTCACGCTGGGTTCGCTTTTTTTTAAATGGCGGAAAAGCCGGGGAGAAAACCGTGCTGGCTGAACGGCTGATTGGGGAGATGCTGACACCGCAGATAGTTTTCGGTATGCTTCCAAGTGATGGCGAGAATCTGATGACAGCGTATGGCCTGGGCTGGTTCATCGGCTGCTACCGTGGGCATTACCTGGTCTATCATGGCGGAAACGTCAAGGGCTTCACCGCCCATGTATCCTGCCTGCCGCAGGAAAAAATTGGCGTGGTTGTTCTTTGCAATACCTCGCTGAGCCCGGTGCCCGAGTTGGTCGCTTTGCAGATCTATGATCGACTCCTGAACTTATCGCCTATTGCTTGGGAAAAGAAGGCCGCGAATCAACTGTTCAAACCGGCGCAAAACATGGCCACGCAGATTCGCGAGTACAAGTCGGCGCAGCGCCTGCCCGGGACGCAGCCCAGTCATGCTTTGGCAGACTATACTGGAGTCTATGCGCATCCCGCCTATGGGGAACTGGAAGTGCTGAAGAGGGATGAAGGTTTATGTGCCAGGTTCCATGGACGGGAATCAAAACTGGCACATCAGCACTACGACATTTTTATCCTGGAAGATTTGCAGGTCGATCTTAGCCTTCAGGGATATGGCGATATCGAGGTTCAGTTTAATAGCGATCTTCAGGGCAAAATCTCTTTTGCCGAAGTCCGCTTTGAGCCCGAAGCCGAACCTATTCGCATGTTAAAAAGAGAACAGGGACAATTCACTTCTGCTGAATACCTGGAACGTTTTGCGGGAGTTTATACAAGCGAAAACAGCGATATCACCATCTATGTCCAAAACCAGAGTCTTTTTGCGTCGCTGGCTGGAGGAGGACAGGTGATCGAGCTGGTTCCGGAAAAGGAAAACTTGTTTTGCTTCAAACTTCAGCCGATGATGAAGGTGGAATTCCAAATCGACAGGGAAGGCAAGGCCATGGTCGCTATCCTCATCCATCCGGGGGGACAGAGTATCGCCAAAAGAAAAGCCGATTAAGTGCACACTCAGGAAACAGGGTAGAATGAATACCTTACCCTGTTTCCTTAGCCAGGATCTTGCCGTGATGGACAAGGACGATCGATTTCGTTAAAGCCTCAATCTCTGGCAAAACGTGGTGTCCGCTTTGTCTTCCGCTTTCTGTTCGAAAAGATCAGGAATTGGCGGAAGCGGGCACCCGCCCCAGCGCCCGCCCAATAAAAAAAGGGGACACGCACCGTTTCCGGAGAAACGGCGCATGTCCCCCGAAAAAACGGCGATCCGATTTGAGAATTACTTCTTAGCCAGCTTGCCCTCGATCTCCGTGAACAGCGAGGGCGCCTCCCGCTTGCTTTTCCAGATGGCCCAGACGGTCGCGCCCAAGAGGACGGCCACGACCGCGGCCAGGCCGACCGTCATCTTGTTGTACTTGACGATGATCGGCGCCGCGATCAGGCTGACCAGGTTCGTCACCTTGATCATCGGGTTGAGGGCCGGCCCGGCCGTGTCCTTGAGCGGGTCGCCGACCGTGTCGCCGACGACGCCGGCCTTGTGGCGGTCGGAGCCCTTGCCGGTACAGGCGATGAGGTCCTTGGGCTCGTCCTCGATCGACTTCTTGGCGTTATCCCAGGCGCCGCCCGCGTTGGCCATGAAGACGGCCAGGAGCTGGCCGCTCAGGATGATCCCGGCCAGGAAGCCGCCCAGGGCCTCGACCTGGAGGACCAGGCCGACAATGAGCGGCATGAAGACCGAGATCAGGGCCAGCGGCACGAGCTCCTTCTGGGCCGCGGCCGTCGATATCCCGACGACCCGGGCGTAATCGGGCTTGACCGTGCCTTCCATGATGCCGGGCGTCTTGAACTGACGCCGGACCTCCTCGACGATGAGGCCCGCCGCCCGGGTCACGGCCCGGAGCGACAGCGAGCTGAAGAGCCACGGCAGGGCGCCACCGAGGAGAAGGCCGATGAAGACTTTGGTTTCGGACAGACGGATCGCCGTCATGATCTCCTTGACGCCGAGCTGAAGCTGGACGCTGCGGACGTCGGTGATGTACGAGGCGAAGAGGCTGACGGCCGCTATGACCGCCGACGCGATCGCCACCCCTTTGGTGATGGCCTTGGTCGTGTTCCCGACGGCGTCGAGGTCGGCCATGATCTGGCGGGCCTTGGCGGTCTCCTCGTCGCACTGGTCGTGCCAGGCCATCTCTGCGATGCCGTTGGCGTTGTCGGAGATCGGGCCATAAGAGTCCATGGCCACGTTGTTGCCCGTATGGCTGAGCATGCCGATGCCGACCATGGCCACGCCGTAGAGAACATAGATGGCACCGACCGAACTGTAGAGGGCCAGGGCGATCATGAAGCTGATGGCGATGATGACGACGGCCCAGACGCTCGACTCCATCCCCACGGCCAGGCCGGTGAGGATGGTCGTCGCCGGCCCGGTCTTGGTTGACTTGACGATCTCCTTGACGGGTGCCTTGCGCGTCGATGTGAAGTAGGACGTCAGCGGGTTGAAAGCCACGGCCAGCCCGACTCCGACCGAGGTCAGCATGGCCAGCCGCCAGTCGTGGGCGTAGTTGACGGCCACGACGAAGGACCAGAGGATGGTGTTGACGCTCGAGACTTCGTAGGAGCGGAACATGGCCTCCTCGGCGTCCTTGGCCCGGAGGAACTTGATCGGGAACTTCTCCCAGATCGGCACCGTAAAGGTGCCCAGGATCGAGGAGATGACGCCGATGGCCCGGATGATCAGGGGATAGACGATCCACTTCAGGGCGTGCGCCGGATCGAGGGCCACCAGGGCCAGCCCCAGGATCAGCGCGGAGACGATGGTCACCTCGTAGGACTCGAAGATGTCCGCGGCCATGCCGGCGCAGTCGCCGACGTTGTCGCCGACGAGGTCGGCCACGACGGCCGCGTTCCTCGGGTCGTCCTCGGGGATGTCCTTCTCGACCTTGCCGACGAGGTCGGCCCCGACGTCGGCCGCTTTGGTGAAGATGCCGCCGCCGACCCGCATGAAGAGGGCGAGGAGCGTGCCGCCGAAGCCGAACCCGAGCAGGGCGTCGGGGGAGGCCGTCCCGAAGACGATGAAGATCAGGGTGCCGCCGAAAAGGCCCAGGCCGTCGGTCAGCATCCCGGTGATCGTCCCGGCGTAATAGGCGATGGACAGGGCCTCGTTGAAGCCCCGCCGGGCGGCCGAAGCGGCCCGGACGTTGGCCTGGATGGCCATGCGCATGCCGAGCTGGCCGACGAGGAGAGAGAAGCTCGCGCCCATGATGAAGGCGATCGTCCGGCCGATGGCGACGATGATCTGAGCGCTCTTGGCGCCGAACTCGGCCACGGCCTCGCGGCTGGCCGGGACGACGTAGACGCTGAGGAAAAGGGCCACCGTCAGTCCGCCGATGATGGGCAGGATCTTGCGTAGCTGCGTCTTCAGGTAGCTGTCGGCGCCGATGCGGATGGCGTTCCAGATCTCCTGCATCTTCGGCGTGCCCTTGTCCTTCTTGAGCACGACCTTGCGCAGCATCCAGGCGTACCAGAGGCTGATAAAAGCCGTCAGCATGACGCCCACGATGGCGATCTGCTCGAACGAATTCAATCCATGACGTGCCAGACCCAGAATGTTCATGCGTCTCTCCTCAAAATACGACAGAAGTGGGAAGAAAGGGCCTATTTTACATAACTCCGCGCAAAAATCAACCCAGGCAAACGTAGCCACGGTGAATATGATATAATGCCCCTCTTCACCCTGGAGAATGGGCCAGGTCCATGAGCGAGTATCAGTTCGATTTCAAGCCGTTCGCGGAGATGACCGATGCCGACTACGCCGAGGTCGGATTCCGCTCCGGCCTCGAGATCCACCAGCAGCTCCTGACCGAAAAGAAGCTCTTCTGCCGCTGCCCGGCCGGACGCTACAGCGATAAATACGACGCCGAGATCCTCCGCCACATGCGGCCGACGCTGTCCGAGCTCGGCGAGTACGACGGCACGGCCCTCATGGAATTCAAGACGAAGAAGGAGATCATCTACCGGATCAACCGGGAGACGGTCTGCACCTACGAGATGGACGACACGCCGCCGTTCATGATCGACGAGCATGCCCTCGACATCGCCCTGGGCGTGGCCATGCTTTACAACCTCAGCCTCGTCGACGAACTCCACATCGCCCGCAAGCAGTATCTCGACGGCAGCATCCCGACGGGCTTCCAGCGGACGACGATCGTCGGGGTCAACGGTTGGATCCCCTATAAGGACCGCCGCATTTCGATCATCCAGCTTGGCCTCGAGGAGGACGCCTGCCGCGAGGTCAGCGACGTCGGCCACCGCCGGACCTACCTCACGGACCGTCTGGGCATGCCCCTCATCGAAACCGTGACCGGGCCCGACATGCGGACGCCCCAGGAGGTCGCCGAGGTCGCCCAGATCTGCCGCCGTCTCGTCCGCAGTACGGGCGAAGTCCGCACCGGCATCGGCGCCGCCCGAGAGGACGTCAACGTCAGCGTCCGCGGCGGCACGCGCATCGAGATCAAGGGAGTCCCGCGCATCCCCCGGATCCCGCTCCTGACCTATTACGAAGCCATGAGGCAGTGGAACCTCCTCCGGCTCCGCGACGAGCTCCACGGCCGCGGCATCACGCCGGACACCTTCAAGTCCGGGACCCAGGACGTCACCCGCCTCCTCCTGAAGACGAGCTACCAGCCCATCCGCGACGCCCTCGACTCGGGCTTCGTGGCCGGATGCGTCGTCCTCCGCGGTTTCCGCGACCTCCTCAACTGGCCGACGCAGACGAACACCCGGTTCTCGCGCGAGATCTCCGACCGCGTCCGGGTCGTCGCCTGCCTGACGAAGCTACCCAACATCGTCCACTCCGACAGTTCCTCCGAGACCATCTCCAGCGCCGATTGGCTGGCCGTGCGGAAGGCCGTCAAAGCGACCAAGGACGACACGCTCGTCATCGTCTGGGGCGGCCGTGAGGACGTCAAGACGGGCGCTCAGGAGGTCGCCATCCGGGCGCGGGAGGCCGCGACCGGGATCCCCTCCGAGACGCGCCAGGCCCTCCGCGACGGGACGAACGGCTTCGAGCGCATCCTTCCCGGCCCGGACCGGATGTACCCGGACACGGACCTGCCTCCGAAGCAAGTCACCGAGGAGCGGCTCGAAACGATCCGGCGGCGCTTGCCGGCGCCGATCTGGACGCGCGAATCGTGGTACCGGCGGATCGGCGTCCCGGCGGATGTCGTCGAATCCCTGGCCGCGTCACGTCTGGCGGGCTTGTTCGAAGTCCTGGTCAAGGATTGGAAGATCAGCCCGGTCGCCGCCGCCGTGGCCCTCGTGCAGTTCCGCAAGCGGTTGAAGAAGAAGGGATTGGACGTAAGCCGCCTGGACGAGGACAGCCTTCGCCGGATCTTCGCCCTTTTCCGGGACAGGAAAATCTCCAGGGACGGCGTCCTGGCCTTCATGGAAACGGTGGCCCGCGGCGAGGCCCTGCCCCAGGCGGGCGAAGTCCGTCCGGCCTCCGAGGTCGAGGTCTATGCGCAGGTCCAGGCGTCGTCCGCCGCCCTGAGAACCATGAATATCCATAACCCTGACAGGAAAGCCCACGCCCTGATGGGCTTGGTCATGACCGCCCTGCGCGGCCGTGTCGAGGGCGCGGCCGTCATCGAACGCGTCCGGGCGGCTGCCGAGGATAAATGCTGATGGCCGGCGACGACTCCTACAAGGGCTACCGGGGCGAGGCCCTGGCCGTGCTCAAAAACTTCGGGGCCATGGTCTGGAGCGACGTCGAGATTAAAACCTCCCGGGGCGCCTACTCGGGTATCATCCTGCCGCGCTCGGAAACGGCCGACCCTCTTCATGTCGTCATCAAGCTCCGTTCAGGCTACAACATCGGTCTTCTGGCCCGCTCGATCGAAACCGTGACCATCAGCGGCCGCAAGGAAGCCCATTACAAGATCCCCGAAAAGGAATTCCCCTACGACCCGGGGAAACCCAAGGTCAAGCTCCTCGGTACGGGCGGGACGATCGCCAGCCGCCTCGACTACCGGACGGGGGCCGTCATCCCGGCTTTCTCGCCCGGAGAGCTCTACGGCTCCGTGCCGGAGCTCGCCGACATCTGCAACCTCGAAACCGAGAAGCTCTTCGGCGTCTTCAGCGAGAACATGGGCCCGGAGCAGTACATCGCCACGGCCAAGGCCATCGGCCGCGAGATCGAGAAGGGCGTCCATGGCATCGTCATCGGCCACGGCACCGACACCATGCACCACACGGCGGCCATCCTGTCTTTCATGGTCCAGGACTCGCCCGTGCCCATCGTCATGGTCGGCTCCCAGCGCTCCTCCGATCGGCCCTCCTCCGACGCCGCCCTCAACCTCATGCACAGCGTCAAGACCGCCGCCGAGAGCGATATCGCCGAGGTCATGGTCTGCATGTTCGGGCCGACCTCGGACACGTACGGCCTGCTTCACCGGGGGACCCGCGTCCGCAAGATGCACTCGAGCTACCGCTCGACCTTCCGGACGATTGGCGACATCCCCATCGCCATGGTCAGCCGCGACAAGATCACGCCCCTGCGCCAGGATTACAAACGCCGCCGGGCCGACCGGAACGTCAAGATCGACACCTCGTTCGAGGAACGCGTCTCTATCGTCTACTACTATCCGAATATGAAACCGGACATCATCGACGCGCTCATCGACAACGGATATCGCGGCATCGTCATCGCCGGGACGGGCCTGGGTCACGTCAACAAACCGCTCTACCCCGCGCTGGCCCGCTGCCGGGAGAAGGGCATAGCGGTCTATATGACCGTCCAGACGCTCTGGGGCTACGTCCAGATGTACGTCTACGACACGGGCCGCGACATGCTGGAGCTCGGCGTCATCCCGGCGGCGAACATGCTGCCCGAAGTGGCCTACGTCAAGCTGGCCTGGGCCCTGGGCCGGACGACCGACCTCGAGGAGGTCCGCAAGATCATGCTGACGCCGGTCGCTGGCGAGACGACGGAGCGCGAGCCTTCCAACGGCTACCTCATCTTCCAGGGCGGCATTCCCGAGGTCGAAGCGTTCATCTCGACCATCAAGAAGTAATCTTCCCCCTTGCCCCCTTCCAAAAGGGGGGGGCGAATGCCTGTCCCGGGCGCTCAGAACTCGAAACGCAGGCCGAGCCGCCAGACACGGGGATTGAGGATCTCATTATAGCGGCCGCTATAGGGGTTGTAGGCGGATTCCTCGGTGTTGATGTAGTAAATTCCGTAATACGCGTCGTAGGCCCGGTTGACGATGGCCGAATTCAAAACGTTGAACACGTCGGCCATGACGTACATCTTCCCGGCGCCGACGGAGATCTTTTTCTCGATCCGGAAGTTCAGGTTGTAGAACGTGGGCAAGCTGCCCTTCGTCGGGAGCTGGACATAGACCGTGTTCGACTTGTAGAGGCCCGACCAGGGGTCGTTGCCGGAGTAGGCGAGCGTGACGTAGGTCGGGATCTTCCAGCCTTCGCGGGCGAGGAGCGTCCCCGAGACGTCGATGCCAAGGGGCAGTTGGTAGAGGGCGCTGACCTTGGCCAGCCAGCGGGCGTACATCTGGACGTACGCCTTGCCTTCCGAGCCCGCGCTCCAATTACCGAAGGGCTGGCCGTCCAAAGCCCACTTGTTCGTCGGGTCGATGTAGGAGCCGTTCCAGTGGACGCGCTGGTCCTGGAGTGTGACCGAGGCGTTCAGGAACCAGCGGTTCGACAGCCTCTTGGTGACGTTAAGGTCGAGGCCGAAATAAGTCCTGTAAGCGGCGCTCTTGTCGACCATCCGGTAGGGGGTCGAGCCCGGGTAGTCGGCGTTGGGGAGGTACCAGGTCTTTCCGGCGGCGTCTCCCAGACTGTAGGTGACCCCGCCGATGACCACGGTCTCGGGGATCGTCCCGGCGGGCGTGTACCATGTTTGCGTGTTGTCGATCACCAGGTCGGGTGTTCCGGGGTAGATATCGGCCGGATAGAACGCTTTGGCCCAATCGAAGTTATCGTAGCGCCGGTAGGTGGTGTTGACGGAGAAGGACAGGTCGGGGCGGAGTTCCCGCTCGAGAAAGAGCATGATCTCGCGCGTCCGGGGCGACGTCTTGACGCTCTTCGCATCCGGGTCGACGTCGCTGCGGTAGAACGTCGTCAGGTTGTCGTAATTAACGGCCGTCGGGTTGGCCCAGTCGAAGTCCCGGTAGTTGCCCGCGAGGTAAGCGTCGCTCTCGAAGCCCCCGACGAGTGCGGCATTGGCCGCGTCGGTGAGCGTGCCGTCGCTGTTGTAGAGCCCATAGATCTCGTAGGGATGGTCGGCATTCGTGGAGGAATACTGCCAGAAGATCTCAGGGAGCTGGACCGTGCCGTCGCCGCTGATATCGTTCCACCAGAAGTTCATGCCCCCGCCGAGGCCAAGGGGTTGGGGCGTGTACGCGCCCACGGGCATGATGTCGCCGTATTCGGAGTAGGTGAGCTTGGCGACGTTCTTTCCGTCGCCCGAGATGTCCCAGCTCAATCCGATCCGGGGCGACCACGTGTTCCAGTGGTACTTCGGATCGATGGCCCTGACCGCGATCGGCGGGAGACTTGTATAGAGGGCGGTCATCGAAGCGGTGTCGAACACGGATGTCCAGGCGGCGTTCGAGCCCTTCACCGTTTCCAGCGCATAGGCGCCCGTCGAGGGTGTCTGGCGGTCGAAGCGCAGGCCCAGCATCAGGGTGAACCGTCCTTTGGAGAGGGTGTCCTGAATGTAGGCCGAGGCCTGCTTGGTCATGTCGAAGTCGCGGGTCTCGCGGCCGAACTGGATCTGCTGCCATTCCGCGGGAGGGACGATCATGCCCCCGCCAAAATCGATGAGCGGTTCGACGAAATTGCGGCGAACCTCGAAATTCTGAGCGTAGCCCGCTTGGGTGATCGACTTCTTGACGGAGGTTTCGAAGCCGGCCTTGAACTCGTGGGACACGCCGAGGAGGGAATCGCGGAAATACGAGGTCATGAACTGGACGTTTTTCCTGGGCCGGTCCACGGAAGACGAGTCCCAGGATCTGTCGTAGGCCGAGCTGAAGGGAACGTAAATCGAGTTTGCGACGTCCAGGGTCACCGGGTTCGACAGGGTCTCGTCAACCATCGGCCGGGTGGAGTACCCGGCATCGTTAAAAGAGTATTTCAGGGACAGGGTGAGGTTGTTTCCGATGACCTGTTCGTCCTGGATCTTGAGGATCGGGCTGCCCCAGCGATACTTGCTGGCCAGGTGGTCGCCTTCCGGCTTGGCTACGGAGGCGTTCCAGCCGTATTTTTCCTTCGCGCCCGAGGTGACCAGAGCCTCGAACCGGTTGCCGGAGAACGGCTGGGCGTTGAGCTTGAAGCTGTAGTTGCTGAGGAGCGACTGGTCCCGGGTGTCGTAGATCGTGTAGGCGAAGATGTCCTGGACGCCGTAGGCGCCCCACCACCAGAGTCTGTCTTTGAAGAGGGGGCCGCCGGCGCTGGCGCCAAAGTCCTTGATCTGCTCGATCCTGTTGGTGCCGATGATACCCTTTGCTTGGAGGGTGGGGGTCAGGTTGTTGCTCTGGAAAGAGTGGTCCGTCAGGTAGAATCGGGCCGTCGCGCTCACCTTGTTGCCGCCCCGGCGGGTGACCATGTTCAGGGCGATGCCGCCCGTCTGCATGCTTGCGTCGGCCGCGCCGCCGGTGGTGACGCTCAGTTCCTCGAACGTGTCGAAGTCGAAGAAGAGAGCCGGTTCACCGAGGGTCACGGGGTCGGTGACGTCGATGCCGTCGAGCGCCCAGATGTTGTTGGTGCCGTTCCTGTCGTCGCCCTTGGCCACGAACGAGGAGGGCAGGCCTGATTCGCTGCCGCCGACGTTCTCGCGGTCGACCATGACGGCCGGGACGAGCTGAAGAATGACCCAGGGGTCGCGGGCCGTGGGCAGAGTCTGCAGTTCTTCCCGGCCGAAGCTGGTGGATTCGGTCAGCTTCCTGGCGTCGACGATGGGGATGACGGCCGTGGCCGTGACCTGCTCCTCGATCTTGCCGGGCTCGAGGGTCAGGTTGACCGGGGTGTTCTCGCCGATCATGACGATGATGTTGGTCCGGTTCGCGGTCTTGAAATCGATCCGCTCGGCCTTGACGCTGTATTCCCTGCCCGGATAGATGGCCGGATACCGGAATATCCCCGTTTCGTTGGTGACGGTCTTCATACTGCCGATCGAGGGGCCCGAGAGGGTCACGGTGACGTTGGGAAGAGGCTTGCCCTGGTTGTCGACGATCCTGCCGGTGATCGTCCCCGCTCTTTGCTGAGCCGGAGAGGTTACCGCGAGTACGAGAACAGCCAGGATCAGCGCGGCTTTTTTCAATGGAGCCTCCTCGTTCCGGGACCGGATTCATCCGAGTCCGGATCCGCGATTCTCATGCCGATGGACAAGATAACACTCTCTGATGTTAAGTGACGTTCTATCAAACGATTATGATACAGGAAGGGTTGCGGGAATTCAACGCGATCATCCAAGTTATTCCATCTTCAGGAAATGGAGGGTCCGAGGCTCCCGCTCCATGTGATAGACGATCAGAGCCTGGAGCGTCTTGCGGATCTTGGCGATCTCTTCCGGGGCGAACGGCGGGACGCACGCTCCCGGCGGCGGGTTCTTCTTGGTCCAGCGGAGGAAAGCCTGCGTTTGGGCCGGCACCTCTTCCTTTTTAAAGGGGGCGCAATCGGCGCAGTAGGCCCCGTCCCTTTTGGGGGCGAGCCAGCCGGGGGCGAGGGTTTTCCGGCATTTCCGGCAGGCCGAGAGGTCGGGCAGGAGGCCGTTTTCGTGGAGAAACCAGGCTTCGAAATAGGCGGCCGCGAAGGCCCGGTCGCCGCCTTCCTTGAGACAGCGGAGGACCGAAAGAAGGAGCCGAAAGAGCACCTCCTCCCGGGCCCTGGCCGGGGCGAATTCTTCGACGAGCTCGGCGAAGTAGGTCAGCAGAAAAGCCGTCTCCGGCTGGGTCTGGATCTCGAAGAACGACTCGACGAGGTCGCAGCCGGAAACCGTGACCAGCTCGCGCCGCTCTTGTTCGTAGTAGAACACTCGGACGACGGACATGGGTTCCAGGCTGCTCCCGAAGCGGTTGCCGAATTTCCGGGCCCCCTTGGCTACACCCCGGAAAACGCCCTTGTCCCGGGAAAAGAAAACGGCGATCTTGTCCTGATCGCCGACGTTCATCGTTCGCAGGACGATCGCTTCCGCCTGGTCGGTGGGCATGGGCTTAGGGGCTCGGAGGCATGAGGCGCGAACTCAGCCGGCCGGCCGGCCGGGCGCTTCGGCCTCGAGAAAATCCTTGAAGTTGTCGGGCGTGATCTTGATGTCCATGATGATCTGCCCGGAACGGCCGAGGCGCTTGGCCTCCTTCCCGTTCAGGAGGAAGGAGAATCCCCCGGCATTGCCGGTGTGGATGAGGATCCTTTCGTCCGCCTGGGCCTTGGCCGTGGAACCCGGGGGGAAGGTGCCGGTGAGCTTGAGGACGCCGTCGGTGTAGACCATGATCCAGGTCTCGGCCTCGAACGCGATCTCGATCGTGACGCCCTTCCACACGGGCTCGACGACAGGTGGCGGTTCGGGCTCGACCTTTTGCGGCGGGGCGGGGACGGGCTCGGATACGGTGGGCGCCTGCGCCGCGGCCTGGACGGAGGCCCGCGGGGGCCGTCGGAGCATCGGGAGGAGAACCAGGAAGACTGCGGCAAGGACGACGATTGTCCCCAATCCGGCCCAGACGGCGGTCCGGGTGCGCAATACGGCTTTCAATGCGAGCATCAGCCGGGAAGGCCGCGGTTCTTCCGGAGCGGAGCTCACGACGAGGCGCTCGGCCGGTTCAGGAGCGGACCCGGGCTTCATGGCGGGCTGAGCGGGCTCGTCCGGCGAGGGCTTCGTGACGGGCGTCTGCACCGGCTTCTCGACCGGGGGCGCCAGAGGCTCAGGCGGGGCTTGGGGAACAGGTTGCACGACGGGCTCGGTCGCGGGCTTGGGAGCGGCGTCGCCCGAAGCGGCCGGTTCGTGTTTTGCCGTTTCAGACCTCGAGAGGAGATGCCGTTTGAGTTCGGGTTCCCCGAGGAGACCAGCCGCCTTGTACTTGGCCAGGACACCTTCTCCGTCGAGGCCGATGGCCCGGGTATAGTTGCGGATGATCCCCTTGATGAAGAATTCGCCGGGCATGACGTCCAAGTGGTCTGCCTCGAGGGCCTCGAGGTATCGGGAACCGATCTTCGTGGCCGAAGCGATCTCCTCGATGGAGATGTGGCGCGCTTCGCGCGCTTCCCTGAGTTCCTGACCTAACGACGCCATTTGGCCCGATTTTAGGACAATCCCTTCCGAGTGTCAAACAAGAGGGGAGCGGCTCCCCCTCTTAGACCTTGAGAAACTTCGATACCGACGTGGCGCTGCCGACGAAGCCGGTCGCCGCTCCTCCGAGAAGCAGACCGACCGCCTGCGTCAAGTCCGGGTAGCGGAAGCTCAGCAGTTCCTGAAGAGCGCCGAGAGAAGTGCCCAGGTAGACCGGGAAGAGATTGATGACGACGAACAGGAGCCCGAGCGATAACAGGCTCCCGAGAAGTCCCAGGACGATCCCCTCGAGCCAGAAAGGAATGCGGATGAAGAGATTGGTCGCGCCGACGAGGCGCAGGATCTCGATCTCATTCTTCCGGGCGAAGACGTTGAGCTTGACGACGTTGGAGATGATGAAGAAGGACGTCAGGATAAGGATCCCGCCCATGAAAGCCCCGATGGCCCCGGCCAGCCGGCTGAATCCCTGCATCTTTTCCACCCAGTCCTGGTTGAACAGGACGTCGGTGACACCGGGACGCGTTCTCATCGTATTGACGAAGGCGACGACCTCTCCCGACGCGGAGGCCTTGCTGTTGACCCTCAGTTCGATCGAAACGGGGAAGGGATTGGCTTTAAGGCCCGTCACGATGTCGGCGAGCTCCGGGAAGCTCTGACGGAACTTCTCCATGGCCTCCTCCGGTGTGACCATCCGCACGCTCTCGACGAAGGCGGGCTTTCCGAGGTCCTGGCGCAGGGCGTCGGCGTCGGCGGCGGACGTGCCGCGATCGAGGTAGAAGGCCACGGTCATGTTGCGCGACAGCTCCCGGGCCGTGGCCCGGAGGTTGTTGGCGAGCGACATGAAGATGCCCACGGTGAGGAAGGACAGGCAGATGATGGTCACGCTGAAGATATTCCGCGTCCGGAACTGCCAGAGGTTGTTCCCGGTAACGTTCAGGAAGAACTTGAGCTTCTCGATCAAGCCCGGCCTTCCTTTCCGACGATCTTGCCTTTCTGGAGGAAGAGGATGTTATCGCCGAAGTGGCGGATCAGCTCCCGGTCGTGGCTGCCGATGATGACGGTCGCGCCTTGGCGGTTGATGTCCTTGAACAGGCTGACGATCTCGTAGGCGAGCTCGGGGTCGAGGTTGCCGGTCGGCTCGTCGGCCAGGATGATCTTGGGGTTGTTGACGACGGCCCGGGCGATGGCCACCCGTTGCTGCTCGCCGTAGGACAGCCGCCCGGGCAGTTCCCACATCTTCTGGTGGAGGTTGACCTTCTGGAGCGTGCTGAAAACCCGGCGGCGGATCTCCTTGCGGGCGATGCCGATCACCTGGAGCGGGACGGCCACGTTCTCGAAGACGGTCCGGTGGAACATCAGCCGGAAGTCCTGAAAGACGATGCCCATCGTCCGTCGCAGGGTGTAGATGCGGGAATCGTGGATCTTGAGGATGTTGATGCCGTTGATCAGGATCTGCCCCTCGGTCGGCAGGGTCTCCCGGAAGATCGTCTTGAGGAGGGTCGTCTTGCCCGAGCCGCTCGGCCCGGTGATGAAGTAGAAATCGCCGTCCTTGATCTGGAGGGAGACGTCGGAGAGGGCCCAGAACGGCGTCTGGTATTGTTTCCAGATGTGAAAGAGCTCGATCATGTCTTGGCGCCCCCGCTTTCCGAGGCCGGGAAGCGGACGATTATCGTTTGATGAACAGGAACATGAACCAGCCGAAGGCCAGGGCGCCACCTACCATGACGGCGAAGAGGGTCAGCCCGTAACGGATGCGGGCCTTCTTGTCCGGGCGGCGGATGAGGGCCAGGACGAGCGATACGAAAAAAGCGTAGACGACCATCGACAGGAGGTGGCTTTCGAAGATCATGATTTCTTCCCCGCGCCGATGTCGTAAGCGTCCAGGGCGATGAGGAAGTTGAGGAGCCCCGCCCCGGCGAGGTAGGCGGTCCCGAACTCGAACGTGGCCCTCTCGAGCTCGCCCCCGCCCCAGTCGATGAGGCGCGAGAGGACGTAGAACAGGCCGTTGCCGAGGTCGGCGAAGAAGGCCAGGATGGTCAGGGGGTTGTCGGTCTGGAAGGGGTACACGCGACCGCCCATGGCCAGTCCGAGTCCGGTCATGGCGAAGATGGAGATGAAGAAGAGGACGGCCCGGAGGTACTTTTTCTGGGCCGCGTGGCCCAGACCCGGGACGGCCCACCCGAGGATCATGACGGCGATACCCTTGATTTTCATAAGAGAGCATCTTAATGGAATCGCCTCGGTAAATCAAGCGGGCCGAATTCGGGACATGAACTAATTCTCTTGAATTAGTATCGTGTCCCGTGAATTCGGCTTAGTGTTAGAATACTCGCATGCCCGAACTGCCCGAAGTCGAAACGATCGCCCGGACGCTTGAACCCGCGATCCGGGGACGCGTCATCTCTGCGGTCGACCTTCTCTATCGGCCCTTGCTCCGGCGAGGCGGGCCGAAGCTCATCGCGGGCATGCAAGGGCGGCGCGTCCTAGGGGTGAAACGGCGCGGCAAGATGCTCCTCGTGAAAGGTGAGGGCGCGCGGACGTTCGTTTTCCATCTGAAGATGACCGGCCAGTTCTTATTCGCGGGGGCGACGGAGCCGCGTGACAAACATACGCGTCTGGTCATGCGCTTCGATGACGGCGCAAACGAGCTCAGGTTCCGCGACGTCCGGAAATTCGGCTTCCTCCTCTGCCTCGAAGGCGACCCGATGGCCGCGTGCGGGGAGCTCGCCCGCCTGGGCCCCGAGCCGCTCGAGGTAGGGCTCGAGGAATTCGCTACAATCGTCAAGAATAGAAAGGGCCGGATCAAGAGCCTCCTCCTCGACCAGACGGTGATCGCCGGGATCGGCAACATCTACGCCGACGAAATGCTCTTCAACGCCCGTGTCCATCCGGAGACGCCGGCCTCGTCAATCGGGAAAAAAGCGGCCGAGCGGCTTTACGACTCCATGAAGAAGACCCTGACGCTGGCCATCGCCGAGAAAGGATCCACTCTGCAGGACTACCGCGACGCGGAAGGGAATGCCGGGAACTTCCAGTTCTTCCATAAGGTTTACGACCGGAAAGGGGAGCCCTGCGTCGTTTGCGGTACGCCGGTCCGGATGATGCGCGTCGGCGGACGTTCAAGCCATTTTTGCCCCCAATGCCAGAGGAAAAAGGCGAAACGGGAACGCTGAACGAAAAAGCGGCCCCGCTTGAACGGACACGGCGGGTAAAATTGAAAACCGGGGGCGATTCGGCTATAGTAAGGTCCATTCCGCCGGAGGCCCCTGTAGCTCAGTTGGATAGAGCAGCGGATTCCTAATCCGGAGGTCGCCTGTTCGAGTCAGGCCAGGGGCATTCGATTTTCCCCTGATTGTCTCGTTTTCCCTTTAAGCACCATTAGCCAAGATTAGGCGAGTTTACTCACAATCTGTGACATATTTGTGACACGGTGGGGGAGTCTGCCTGCTGATCTGGGCCGTATGAATGGCCTAGAGAGCCCGGATTGGCCAACCGACCCGTTCCCCCCAATTCAAGGAAATAGCCGGGGATAACCTGCTCAGGAATACGTGACGCCTTTTTCAGGCATATGGGGCTTTCGGCCTAATCTGAAACGTGGCGGAACTAACATTTTCGATGACACAGTTTTCAGGGATGAGGTCCGTCTGTCAGCTCGCCGTCGAGGATCGTTTCGACGACCTCCTTGCTGCCCTCCCGCATGAAGGCGTTAAAATCATCCAGGGACTTGACGCCTTTCTCCTTGAGTAACTTTTTCAGCTCTTCCCGGTCAAGAGCCATAAAAACCTCCTTGATTCATTTTACCTATTCAAGGAGGTTTACACAGTTTTTCTTACACTCCCACAAACGGGGAGGAGCGATGTCAATGTGCGGGCGGGCGCAAACCGTGATCCCCGCCGGAGAAGGCGAGTGAAGGAGTGGGCACTAGGAGCGCCGATCCGTGGAAAACTCTTCCGCCAGCATCTTTCGAACCTGGAACATCTTTTCGTAATAGCGCCCGAGCTTCTCCTCGATGCTTGGCTTGAGCTTGAGCACGGCCGGAGGAAATTGGCTATTTCTCGGAGTCGGCCTGGATCGGATATTCCTGATTCCCGATCGATCAAGGTCGAAGCGGCGGAGAATGTGTTCGATCGCATGATCCCGGTGGGGATGTTCCTCACCTTGGGCCAGGTTTTCGTCCTGACACATGTAGTCATAATCGACACAGACGTAGCGGCCGGGGTCGAGAGATTCGAGGAGATCCATCTGGGTCCTGAGTTCGGAGATGACCCGGTAGGCCAGGACCCGGACGCCCGGTAGCGTTTTCGGGCCGTACCGGGAGATCGCCCTGTACCAGGGGCTCCGAAACGATTCCCGGTAAAACCGGCTCGTGGCCGAGACATAGAGGTTTCTCCGCCGATAGTTCCCGAGGACCTGGCCGATCATGGAGTTCAGGATATCGACAGGATTCCGGAAAATGAAGATGTGCTTCGCCTCGAGCCCATAGACAAAGGGATTGGCGACGTCAAAGGGATTCTTGTACAGCTGGGGCCTTGTGTCCCCCTGGCCGAGGATCCGGCTGAGGGCCTTGAGTCTCTCGATATTTTCGGGACCGATCTTGTACACGTACTTCGGATTGAACTGGCTCCAGGGCTTTCGGTGGGCGAAGATCCTCCACGGCCTGGTGAAGGGGGGCTCATTCATGGTGAGATGCGCGAACTCTTCGAACGTCCCCTGGTCGACCCGGATGTTATCGAACTCCCTCGTCAACGGGCCCATTCTCTCTTTCAACTTCCGGAGATGGGGCTCCGCCCCTCTCCTGACGATATCGAACATCGGGTACCGGGCGGGATCTTCCAGGATCGTGATGTAATCCTTCAGGGTCAAGGTCCGGAAGACCCCGGTTTCCTGGAGCCAAGTTCCCAGGATGGTCGTGCCCGACCTGTGAATTCCCTGGATGAAATACCAACCATTCATTCCGTTGATTCTATCTTCTGCGGAGGGCCGGGCTCGTTCGGATCACGGCCGCGACGTCTCAAGTTTGGACGGAAGCACGTATCCTACCAACTTGAGTATACGCCGTCAAGGCCACAGATGATCTGGCACTCCCAAAATAGAAAATTCGGACATCTCTCATATCTGTCATTAACCGTTCTTTCCAAAGCACTTAGATCTTGAAATCAGGAAAGACCTCTCCCCGCAGGGACATGACCTGACCCCCTGAGATCGATCCACCTCATGTGGCAAGATTTTGGCGTTTGAAAGGAGTCAGGCATGGCCAGGAAACGGTTCACACCGGAGCAGATCATCACGATGCTCCGGGAGGCGGAGGTGCTGCTCAATCAGGCGACTCCGGTCACCAAAGTCTGTCGCAAGCTGGGGAGCTCTGAACAGACCTACTACCGGTGGCGGAAGGAGTACGGCGGGATGAGGGTCGACCCGGCCAAGAGGCTTAAAGAGCTCGAACATGAGAACGCTAGGCTGAAGAAGCTGGTGGCCGATCTTTCATTGGATAATTCCATCCTGAAAGAAGCAAACCGGGGAAACTTCTGGGCCCGGCCAAAAAAGGCCGGGCCATCGAGCATGTGTGTGAAGTCATGGGAATCTCCGAGCGGCGAGCTTGTCAGGTTTTGGACCAGCCCCGCTCAACCCAGATGCACGTCCGGAAGGTACCCGATGACGAGGAGTGTTTAGTGAGCCAGATCGTCAGCCTGGCAAGTCAGTACGGACGGTATGGCTATCGTCGGATTACCGTGTTACTTCGTAATGACGGTTGGAGGGTGAATCACAAGCGGGTGGAGAGGATATGGTGGCAGGAGGGGCTGAAAGTGCCGCACAAGCAGCCCAAACGAGGACGTCTATGGCTCAACGACGGATCGTGCAGCCGTCTCCGCCCAATGAAGAAGGACCACGTCTGGAGTTATGACCTGGTTATGGACAGGACATCGGATGGGAGGCCGATCCGGATCCTGGTCATTATCGACGAATATACGAGGGAATGCCTGTCGATGTATGTTTCCCGGAGGATCAGGTCCGAGGATGTTCTGGAACAACTCTACGAACTTTTCCTGACGCGGGGAGTGCCTGAACATATTCGGTCGGACAACGGCGCGGAATTCACGGCGAATGCGGTCAGGAACTGGCTCGAAGACCTTGGCGTAACCACACTCTTCATCGAGCCCGGGAGCCCGTGGGAAAACGGCTACGTCGAATCCTCTCAGGCACGCCTCGTTTCCGCCTTCTATTTCCTTCTGGGGCGGCCTTCCCGCGGGTCAGAACCGTTTCGCGCCCGGGCTTGAATCTGCGCCGCCTCTTGGGACATAATGATCCCATCTCGTAGGGGGTTGCCGAAGGAGGCCATCATGACGGCACATCGATCTCTCTGGCTTCTCGTTCTCGTTCCGGCCCTTCTTCTGTCCGGCTGCCGGAAGGGGCCGGTTGGGTCCCGAGGTGCGAAGGTCCGAACGGAGACCGTGGACGGCGTGACCCTTGTCCACAATCCTCCGGAGCCGCTCGATCCCCGCAAGGCCGTGCGATTCGAGGAGGAGGTGTCCTTCGGCGCCGAGGAATCGGGGCCTGGGGCGGTCTACAAGCCTGGCCAATTTGCGGTCGACGGCCGGAACCAGGTTTATATCTACGAATCCGGGGAAGGCACGATCAAGGTCTTCGGTGAAGACGGGCGGTTCCTGCAGACGGTCGGCCGGAAGGGACAGGGTCCGGGCGAGTTCGCCCAGGCCTTCTTTCTCGGGTTCTGCCCCGACGGACGGCTCCTCGTCACGGACTACCAGAACAAGCGGACGTCGTTTTTCGGTCCCGAAGGCGACTTCCTGGCCAGCTATCAATGGACGAAGAACATCTCGATCCCTCTCCTCGTCCTCGAAAACGCCTACGTCGTCCACGAGTCATTCTATGACGCCGGCGCATCGAAGCTTTTCGTAAAGACCTACGATTTCGAAGGTGCCGAGATCAAGAACTGGGGCGAATTCGTCCTTCCTGGGATGAATTCAGTTACCAGGGGCGAAACCGTCACCACCGTGAGCATCCCTTACAGTCCGCAATCGCTCCTGACGGGTGACCCCGTGCTCCGGCGGGTCTATCACTGCATGAACGATGCGTATCTCATCGAGGTCTTCGATGCCGAAGGCCGGATCTTCCGGAAGATCGACAGGCCCTACGAGCGGGTCCCGTTCACCGACGCGGACAAGGAGGAGTACACGGCCAGAACGAGCGCCCCCAAGGAGGTTGCAGAGATTTATCGAGACATGCCCTGGCCGAAGGTCAAGACGGTGATGGAGCGGATGCTCTGCGACGACCGGGGATTCTTATGGGTGGCGACAAACGAGACGAAAGACGAGGGCGGGCGCAAGCTCACGGCCTACGACGTCTTCGACACCGAGGGGCGCTATGATGCCAGGGTCTGGCTCGATTTCAATCCCGCGAAATTCGCCGCCGGAAGGATGTACCGGTACAAGGAGGACCCGGACACGGGCGTGCGCGTCCTGACGCGCTACCAGGTCGTCTGGGAATAGGCCCCGGGACGTTGGCATATGAAACGATGATATTGCCCGCCTGGGACAATAGAGGGAGACGTCCTCGGCCCAGAGGGCCAAAAAGAGCGATGATTGACGATTCTTTTCAGGCGGTGCGCTCGGCAACGCCCAAAGGTCGGAGGTTCGAATCCTCTCAGGCACGCCACTCGGGGGGCAGACTCATCCAGCAGAATCTTATCGCACGGGCTGGATCCCTATTAGGGGGTCAGGTCAATGAGGCCTTGTGACTCACCGACCTCTGAGCAGTGTTTCCACGTGGGCTGAGACGGCGCTGGCAAGCCCCGGCAAGTTGTAGCCTCCCTCGAGCACGGAGACGAGGCGGCCAGAGGCATGGTCCCGAGCGATGGCGAGGGCAATCTCCGTGAGCCTCCGGAAGCCGTCGTCCGTCACCCGGAAACGGCCGAGAGGGTCGGCCGTCCGCGAGTCGAAACCGGCTGAGATGAGGACGAAATCGGGCCGGAAACGGTCCATCGCCGGCCGAAGCTTCCCTTCGAAGGCCTCGACGAATTCGCTGTCTCCCGATCCCGCGGGGAGGGGGACGTTGAGCGTCGCACCCTTCCCGGCGCCTTCGCCTGTCTCCTTGGCAGAGCCCGTCCAAGGGTACCACGGCCATTGGTGGGTGCTGAAATAGAAGACGCTCCCGTCCCTGTAGAAAATATCCTGGGTGCCGTTGCCGTGGTGGAGGTCCCAGTCGATGATGAGGACCCTGTCGAGGCCGTGTTTTTTCTGGAGATATCGCGCCGCCACGGCCGCGTTGTTGAAGATGCAGAAGCCCGTGCCGACCTCCGTCGAGGCGTGGTGTCCGGGTGGCCGGACGGCGCAAAAGGCGTGCCCGGCCCTTCCGTCCATGACCTGGTCGCAAGCGGCGAGGACCCCGCCCGCGGCCCAGAGGGCGACATCGTACGATTCGCGGCTGATGAGGGTATGGCCTGTCGAGAGTTGGCGGGCGCCGCTTTCGACGTCCTTTTTCACCGTCTCGACATAACCGGGCGTGTGGACGGTCTCGATCCACTCGAGGCCCGCCCGCCGCGGCTCGACCCGGAGGAGTCGGGGCAACAGGCCGTCCCGTTCGAGCCGGTCCCCAACGGCGCGGAGCCTTTTCGCGCTCTCGTAGGCGAATTCGCCCGTGTCGTGCCTGGAATAGATATCGCCCGTGACGAAGGCGACTTTCTCGGCCGGCTCTTCCCCGGCCCTCAGCCAATCCGGCCAGAACGCGAGGGCCCCGGCGGCGCCGATCCCCTTGAAAAACTCGCGCCGGGTCCAGGTGCTTGAAGCACCCAAATCGGCTCTCCTAATGGGGCGGCTATCCGGGTGATTCATTTCGTCGTCCTTCTCTCGCTCGAGTTGCCCTTTCTGCCGAATCTTCCTATAACTCGCGGGATTTTCCGGTCGCATCATCGTTCCAAAGCTCCCGCGTCTTTCAGGATCTTGGCGTTTTCCGGATTGTCCTCGGCCATTCGCAGGACCCTCGTCCCGTTCTCGTCCCGGGCGTTGACGTCCGCACCCGCCGCGATGAGCAGCCTGACGATTTCCGGATCGTATGAAACGGCGATCATCAGGGGCGTGATCCCGCCGGCGATCCGGACGTTGACGTCTGCCCCTTTGCCGATGAGTATCCGGATGACTTCGGTCGGTATGTCGTTTTCCGTCGCCAGGGCCTCAATGAGGGCCGTCCGGCCGTCGGCGTCCCGGGCGTTGACGTCCGAGCCCTTCTCCATGAGTTTCAAAGCCGTGTCGCCCGATCCAGCGATAAAGCTGAACATGAGGGCCGTGACGCCGTAGGGGTCTTTGGCGTCGACCCGCGCTCCCGCTTCGATGAGTTCCAGGGCGGTCTTCTCATGGCCTCGCCGGGCGGCTTCGAGGATCGCGGCGTACCCATTGTCTTCCGTGTCGGGCGAAATTCCCGCGGCTAGGAAAAGTCGGACGGTTTCGGCCTCCCCGGCCTTGACCTGATCGAGGAACGCGCTTTCCGAAAATTCATGACCTCTCCGGACGAGCTCGGCTTTCGCCTTCGCGGCCGGGGAGGAGCACGCCGAAGAAAGAACGAGGAAAGCCGCAGTGACCGACCGAATTACCGCCTGGCTCATGAACATCCGCCTCCTCTGAATTATATAAGGGTCGTGGCCAAAAAGAAACAATGGATAGCAGACCAAAATTCAATTGTTTTGCACGCGTAGAGTGGATGGGGGGATGATATAGCCGCCGGTTGGCCCGGCCGGCCGATCACGAGCGTCCCCGCCGCTCTGCGGCCAAATGGCATAAGTCAATCAATTTACAGTTGATATCAAGCTCCTCCACGGGTCCGGAAGCGGGCACATCGGTCGTGAAACGTCGGGTCAGTCGCTCATCGAAGATGGCCAGTGGGAACCACTCCCGGAGTTTGGCAACGACGATATGGAAGTTCGCCGAGGAGGAGGGGGTCAGCTCAGGTCCCAAGAAAGCGTAGTCAATGTGGTTCTGGGATATCTCTACGCGCGGATCGGAGGATCTCCTGTCGAAGATCCTCACGAAGTCCTCGACGCGGAACGACCCTGTGGTGCTCTTTTGCGTGACCCGGCGCATGATTGGGAAGCCACCCGTCAGCACCGTCGCCGCCACGTTGAGTTTCATTTTCGTGGTTGATGTCTTTTCCTGCGTCGCGCTCTGTATCCTTCCCCTGATTATCAGGAATGCGTCGCCTGCCTCAACTCTGACTTCCCCGCCCCGCCCGTCCCCGAATATCACTTCTCTTTCTAGGAATCTCATCGTGCGCGCTTTGAAGCTGATCGGGCGGTTTCGAAGTTCGGAATCCCTGCATGCGAACGCCACAAGTCCCGCGTCCTTCAGGCTCTGAGCTATCGAGCCCGCCGTGTCGGTGCCGGCGCAGGAGGCGATAATTCTGGGAATCTCTCCGGCGAGCAGGAGGCGCGTGTCAACGATCTCTTTGCCGATGAGGGACGCCACCCTCTGTAGGAGGTCTCCCCCGAGCGTTTTCGGGGGAGCTACGGCAACGTGGACCACATCAATTTGATCCCATGGCCGCTCTTCCGACTTGCCCTTCAAATCGTTTCTCTATTCCGACGATCGGGCAAATTCTAGCATCGCCATAGGGACCGGTCAATGAAGGCCAGAGAACTCCCCGGCGCGAGTCAACGCTTCGGCAGGGGCGGCGGCCCGTCGGGAATGAACGGCTTGTAGACGATGCCCTTCGTCTTCTCCCGGAACTCGGCCTGGATCGCTTGGAGAGCCTTGGCGTCCTCGTACAGGTCCACCATCGTCGCCGCCAAGACCTTGGCCGCGTAGACGAGCCCTTTATGTCCGATCGACATTCCTCCGCAGGCGACGACGGGCCAGGCGTGCCAGGGGGCGTCCACGGGTGCCGTCGTGGCGTTCATGCTCAGGGTGGGAACGATCCAACTCACGTCGCCGACGTCCGTCGAGCCGCCCTCGGGATCCGCTTTAGGCGCCGTCCACGGCTGGACCGAACCGTCGAGGCCCTTGGGTTCCAAGCCCTCCGCGCGCTGGATCTCCTTGGCGAATTCCTGCTCCTCCGGCGTGAACGCGATCGGGCCGAGCCAGGCCATGTTCGCGAACATCACTTTTTCCCCGGTCAGATTGACGAGGGTCTCCCAGTCGCCCGTCTGCACCGTGATCTTTGATCCGGCCTCGGCCATCACGGCCGCGCCTTCGGCGATCCGGCGCGCGCGGCCGAGCAGCTGCTCGACTCCGGCGCCCTTCGAATCGCGGAGCCAGCACCAGAGCTTGGCATAGGCCGGCACCACGTTAGGGACGTCGCCGCCGTTCATGATCGAGTAGTGCATACGGACGGTCGGCTTGACGAATTCGCGCATGCGGTTCAAGCCTGTCGTGAAGAACTCCAGAGCGGCGACAGCGCTCCGCCCGTTCCAGGGGTCGGCGGCCGCGTGGGCGGTTTTGCCGCTGAACTCGACGATGAAGTCGACGATCGCCTGTGAGCCGTCGACGGAGACCCGGGTCTTCTCGTCGGGGTGCCAGGTCAGACAGACGTCGAGGTCGTTGAAGAGCCCCTCGCGGACCATGTACACCTTGCCGCCTACCGATTCCTCGGCGGGCGTGCCGTAGAAGCGGATCGTGCCCTTGAGCTTTCCCGCGGTCATCATGTCTTTGATGGCCAGGGCCGCGCCGAGGGCCGCCGTGCCGAGCAGGTTGTGCCCACAGCCGTGGCCCGGCGAGCCGGCCTGCAGGGCCTCCTTCACGGGCTGGGCTTTCTGCGACAGGCCCGGCAGGGCGTCGTATTCGCCGAGGACGCCGATGATCGGCCGGCCCTCTCCATAACTCGCCACGAACGCGGTCGGCATTCCCGCGACACCGCGCTCGACAGTGAAGCCCTGCTTCTCGGCGTAGTCCGCGAGCGCCTTCGACGAGCGGACCTCGAGCAGCGCGGTCTCGGCGAAGCCCCAGACCTGGTCGCTGAGATCGATGATCTCCGCCTTGTGCTTTTCGATGGAGGCGACGGCCTCCTCTTTCTTCTTGACGGAGGCGCCGGACACCAGTTGCGAAATGATCAACAGGCTGGCGAGCAGGGCCGCGGCGCTCGAAGGACGTCTTTTCATAACCATCCTCTCTTTCGTCTCCATCCGGAATCCGAAGCGAATGGGAAGTGATGTTGCCCTTTACGAAGAGATTCTATCTTCCCGAACGAACGGCTGTCAACAAGACGAATCGCGCCATCCAATTCCCTTCGACCGGGACCAATGCGGCTTTTTGTCAAGAGTTTCTTGACTTATCTCCGGATGAGACCCTATAAGGGGGAGATAGAAAAGAAAAAGAAGCTTTCGGGTCATTGCGTCCCAGAGAACGGCCTCCGGGTGAAAGGCAGGTTCTGTTTGTCAACAGCAAGAAAGGCCTCGATCGATCGGATTCTCGTCCTGATCGCGCTGGGGGCTGTTTTCACGGGTTGGCTTTCGGCCACGCCCCGCGATCCGCAAAAACTTTCCTACTTCACCGAACTGTGGCATCTGGATAAGGAGGCGCGTGCCGGCAAACCTTGGGTCACTTTCCACAGGTCCAACTATGCCCTGGCTTTCTCCTACAACGGCTCGCCCAATCCCGCCCCCTTGCAGGCGGTCGACCCGGCCAAGACCCTGGTCAAGCCCGAGGTCACCTTCCAGCTGAGCTTCAAAGCCAAAGTCTGGCAGGATATGTTCGGGAAGGACATGGACCTTTGGTTCGGCTACACGCAGCGGTCCTTCTGGCAGCTCTACAATTTCAACGACAGTTCTCCTTTCCGGGAGACGAACTACGAACCCGAGGTGCTCCTCAACTTCAGGACCCGCTTCGCCCTCCTCGGGTTGAAGGCCCGCTTCATCCAGATCGGCCTGAACCACCAGTCGAACGGCCAGTCCGAGCCCCTCTCGAAGAGCTGGAACCGGATCGTGGCCAACGTCGGACTCGAACGGGGCGAGTTTTCGCTCCTCGTAAAAGGCTGGTTCCACTTTCCTGAAAGCCGGGAGTCAGACGATAATCCCGGGATAAATAAGTACATGGGCTACGGCGAGGTCTGGGCCTATTATTTCCTGAAGAAGCACCGCCTGGCGGTCATGCTCCGCGACAACCTGGATTTTGGCGAGAATCGTGGCGCCATCCAGCTCGAGTGGAGCTTTCCGATGTTCGCCGAGTTCGCCGGTTACGTTCAGTATTATCTGGGCTACGGCGAGAGCCTTCTCGACTACAACCACCGCATCAACCGGATTGGAGTCGGATTTATCCTGACGGACTGGAATTGATAACTGAAAGACCGGCCGGGACAAGGATGAGACAGGCGGTGACGGCTCCCGGTTTTGTGACCCGCCCCAATAGGACTCCGCACACGGCCGTTCGGCCTATGGCGCGGACTCGCGAAGAAGGTGAAAAATGAAGCGAATCTTCCCGAAGGCGCTTATCCTCATTATATTTGGCTTTTGGGCCCAGGCCGCGGCCCAGGTCCCGACGCCCGAGTCCGTCCTCGGCTTCAAGCCGGGCGCCGATATGAAGCTGGCGACCTACGACCAGGCGATCGACTATTTCAAGCAGCTGGCCGCGTCGAGCCCTTGCCTGAAGCTCCTGGAGGCCGGAAAGACGACCCAGGGCCGTGTCGCCTACTACGCCCTGATCTCGAGCCCAGAGAACCTGGCCGGTATCGACCACCTGCGGGAGATAACCCGGCGCCTGGCCCATCCCCAGGGACTGACCGATGACGAGGCCCGCTTGCTCGCCCGCGAAGGCAAGGCCTTCGTCCATATCGACGGAGGATGTCACGCGACCGAGGTGGCCGGCGCGCAGATGACCCCCCAGCTCGCCTATGATCTGTTGACGCGGCCGGAAGACCCCCAGGTCCGGGAGATCCTCGAGAACGTCGTCGTCATGCTCTGGCCGACCATGAACCCTGACGGCCAGCAGATGGTCGGCGAGTGGTTCCAGAAGAACCTCGGCACGCCGTACGAGTCGTCGGGACTGCCGCGCCTGTATCAGGAATACGTCGGCCACGACAACAACCGAGACGGCTACATGATCAACATGATCGAGTCGCGCCTCATGGAGCACGTCTGGCGCCAATGGGAACCGCACATCATCTATGTCCATCACCAGACGGCGCCGTTCCCGACGCGCATCTGGCTGCCGCCGTTCTCCGAGCCGGTCGGGCTCGAGGCGCCCTATCTCGCCGCGCGCGAGGTGAATATGATCGGCATGGCCATCGCCAAGGGGCTCGAAGAGCGCGGGCTGACCGGCGCCGTCCATATGGGCACGGCCTTCGACGCCTGGTATCCGGGCTATGTCGACTACGCCCCCATTTTCAAGAACATCCCGGCCTTCTGGACGGAGACGGCGGGGAACATGGCCTCCCCGCGCGAATACACGGCCAAGGACCTGCCCCAGGCCTTTCGCGACCTCCGGCCCCAGAGCCTGTACGCGAGCCCCTGGAAGCCCGGCTGGTGGCGGCTGGGCGACGCCGTCGCCTACGACGAAACGGCCTCGCTGGCGGTGCTGGAGTACGCGGCGAAATACAAGGCGTCGCTGCTCTACAACCGCTATCAGGCCGGCCGCGATCAGATCGCCCGCGGGAAAAAGGACGCTCCGTATGCTTACGTCTTTCCGCAGGACCAGCGCGACCCGGTCGCCGCCGTCGAGCTCCTGCGCCGCCTCGCTTTCGGAGGCGTGCGCGTTTTTCAGCTGACGGCACCCGTCACCCTGGACGATGTGACCTATCCGGCCGGAACCTGGGTTGTCCCGACCGACCAGGAGTTCGCCGCGATGGCCCGCGAAGTCCTCGATGTCCAGAAATATCCCGACCTGCGCCAATATCCGGGCGGCCCGCCGAGCCGGCCTTATGACGCGGCCGGCTGGACCCTGCCCCTGCAGATGGGCCTCAAATGGGCGGCCGTCTCGACGCCGCTCGGCGATGAGATCCGGGCCGAGATGAGGCTCTTGGGCCCTCCCGTGGAGCCGAAGATCGATCTCGTGCCGTACAATACCGCCGCGTCCGCCGACTCGGCCCCATTCGACAGCGTGCCCGGCATCGGTTTCGATTCCAATCCCTCGGCGGCGGCCATCCTCCCGCCGGCCGGAAGGATCACGGGCAGCGGACGGGCGCTCGCGGTCGACCCCGCCCAGAATAACGCCTTCCGGGCCATCAACCGCGCCTGGAAAGAGGGCGCCGCCGTTCAATACGCGGCGGGCGGGCCCGGTAAGGGCGGGCGCTATCTGATCCGGGGGCTTTCGAAATCGGCCCAATCGGCGCTCGCCGGATCGCTGGCCCTCGTCGCCGAGCGCACGGCCGCCGGCGGCACGCCGCTGAAGAAGCCGCGCCTCGGCCTTTATCAGCCGTGGAGCGGCAGCATGGACGAAGGATGGACCCGGTGGCTCCTCGAACAATACGGTTTCGAGTTCGTCAGCCTGCATCCCGAGGACTTTCACGCCCTGCTCCGCGACAAGGTCGACGTGATCATCCTCGCCGACGACGCCCGGATCCCCGTGGAAGGCGCGGCCGGCGGCCGAGGCGCCAGGCGAGAGGGAACTCCCGCTCCCACGACCGAAGCGCCGCCCGTGGGAGGACCTCCCGTCGCGGGTGCCGGCGCTCAACCCGCCGCAAGCCGCGGCGGCGGGGCGAACCGTGCCGTCCGGCCGGAATACGCGTACGCCCTCACGGCCGACGACATCAAGGGGTTCGAAGCCTTCATCCGGGGCGGCGGCACCGTCGTCTGCTTCAACTCGGCCTGCCGATTCGCCGTGCAGCAGTTCAAACTGCCGGTCAAGAACGTCGTGGAGGGTTTGAAGGCGGAGGACTTCTTCCTGCGCGGATCGATCGTCGAAGTGAACGTGGATGTGACGCATCCGGTGATGGCCGGCATGCCCGAGAAAGCGGCCGTCTTCGTTGACGGCAGCCCGGTCTTCGACACGCTCGAAGGCTTCAAGGGCAGGGTTCTGGCCAAGTACGCGGAATCCGGTTCCCCGCTCCTATCGGGTTACCTGATCGGCGAAAAGACCCTCTACGGAAAAGCGGCCGCGATCGATGTCGAGCTCGATCGTGGACATGTCATCCTGCTCGGTTTCCGTCCCGAGTGGCGGGACCAATCGTTCGGGACGTTCCGGGTCGTCTTCAACGCGGCGTTGTACGGAAAATAAGGGACGCGGACCTTATATCTTCCGCTTTTTCCCGGTGATATCGGCCTGGCCGTACTCCAGCGACACCTGGCCGGAGAGATTGTCCCCATCGATGACCGCGGTGTAATCGAGCGTCATCGTGTTCACGGTCACCGTGAATTTGACGGTGTTGTTCTCGAACGTCAGGTTCTCCATCTTCGCCGTTCCGCTGGAGCCGGTGTATTTTCCCTGGAGAACGCCGTCCTCGAGAGTAAACTCGAATATGAAGGTGTAGGACATGCCCTCTGCCTGGGCTTCCCACGTCCCCAGCAGCGCCTCGTACTTCTGGGCCGCGGTTTGCGTCTGACCGGAGGACAGGGCCGCGAGCATGATGACCGCTAGGGACGTCATAATAACGGACCCCCGTTTTCCTTTATGGATTGTCATTCGTTGATCCCTTCGTTTCGGTATCGGCTTTATCTTGCCGGATTGGAATTCAGGCTCCGGTAGACCAATTCCAGCCACTGGGGCGTTTTCATGAATCCGTTAGCCCAGGCCGCGAGACTTTCCGGCACGCCCGCGGCCTTGATCTCGTCCAGCGTTTTCCCGGCCTTCATCTGTTTTCGGACCAAGTCGGCGGAATCGGAAAGCATGCCGCGGAAGGCCTTGAGCTCGGCGACGCCCCCCAGCGGGCCGTGACCCGGGATGATCTTGGTATCCGCGGGCAGCGCGCTCAGGATGATATCCAGCTGTTTCACCCAGCTCGCGATGTCGCCGCCGTTGGCCACGTCCAGGAACGGGAACATGCCGTTGAAGAACATGTCGCCCATGTGCACGACCTTCCACACGTCCAGAAAGACCACGATGTCCCCGTCGGTATGGGCGTGGGGGAAGTGGACCAGCTGGATGGGCTCTCCGCCGGCATAGGCCGTCAACTTATCGGAGAACGTGACGCTGGGCAGGGCATTCGCCGGCAGGGCTTTCGTCTGTCCACCCATCAGGGTTTGGTCCTTGGCCAGGAGGGCCCGGACGTTCTCCTGGGCTATGATGACCGCCCCCGGACCGAAAACCTTGTTCCCGTCCGTATGATCGGAATGCCAGTGCGTGTTCACAAGGATCCGCACCCGGTCCCCTCCGGGCAGCGATTTGAAGGCCTCGCGGATCTCTCCGGCGTCGCGCTCGAACATGGCGTCGATCATGAATATCCCCGCGGCGTCGGCGACGATCCCGATGTTCCCGCCGCCTCCTTGCAGCATATAAACCGGCCCGGCCACCGGAACGAGGGTGACCTTGGGCGGATCCTGCCGGGCCCGGAGAAAGAAGCCGAGACAGAAGAGCGAGACGACAACGGCTAAATATTTTCGTTTCATGGCAGACCTCCTATGGCCTCTTTGATGCGTTGAAGGTTCGCGGTCGCGACCCGCTCCCCCCGCCGGGCGATCCTCCGGGGCTCGGAAAAATCGAGGGTCCCGAGGTCGACGGGGACCCGGAGGACGAAATCGGCATGGCGGGCCCTTTCTTCGAAGGACGCGGCCCAGGCCACGTCGATCATCCGCTGCACGACCTGGAACGTGTTTTTGAGCTTTCCCAGGGGCAACTTCTTGAGGGGCCGATGGATGTCCACGAGGACCGTGACCTCGGCCCCTGCGTTTTTCGCGGCTTCGACCGGCGCGCTGTCGAGGACCCCGCCGTCGAGAAGGAGCATCCCCCGCATCCGGACCGGGGCGAAGATGAGCGGCAGGGACATCGTCGCCCGGAGGGCCTTGGCGAGAGGGCCCTCGGTGAACAGGACTTCCTTGCCGGACACCAGGTCGACGGCGTTGCAGACGAACTTGATGGGCAGGTCTTCGATGCGAACGTCGCCGACGCAGCTCTTCAAGTAGGTTTCGATCGCGTCTCCCTTGTCCAGGCCCATCTTGCTGAAGAACCTGTTCTTGTAGTCCGAGAGCATGATGTACTCGAAAAGGTGCCTCGGGCGTTTGAAAAGGTTCCGGCGCGCCGGATTATCGATATACTTGTCCATCCTCAAGCCGCCCAGCATCCGCATCAGTTCCGCCCCGGAGAGGCCGGCCGCGAAAAGGCCCCCGACGATCGCCCCCATGGACGTCCCGGCGATGATGTCCGGAGTCAAGCCGTTCTTCTCGAGAACGCGGAGAACCCCGACATGGGCGAGCCCGCGCGCGCCGCCGCCCATGAGCACCAGGGCCCAGCAGGTCTTGTTTTTCGCGGGGTCCACGATCATTGCCGGCCTTCGAGATAGATGCCGGCCACTTTGAGGGACAGGGCCGCGGCGTCGAGGTCGGCGCGGTTGGAGAGGATAATGACGGTCAGCCCGTCGTCCGTAAAGCGCTGGATGGCTGTCCGGAAGCCGATCGTCTCGCCGTAATGCCACATCCGGGCGTGCCCTTTCCACCCGTTCAAGAACCAGCCGAAGCCGTAGTCCGCCGGGGACCCGTCCGGGCCGGTCGGCCCCTTCGAGGGAACACGCACGGGGGTGAGGGCGGGGCGCATCTCTTCTTCGCTCAGCAGGGCATGCCGGAGCAAGGCCTCGTCCCATTGAAGGAGATCCGCGAGGGACGAGTAAATGCCCCCGTCGCCCAGAGTCGCCGACGTCGGGCTTTGGTCCGTCATGCTCCAGCGGTTGTCCTCCTTGGTGTAGCCGAAGGCCCGGTTGGGCACCTTGTTCTTGCCGCGGACGTAGGCCAGCGTGTTGATCATGTTCAGGGGGGTGAAGATGCGCTCTCGGAGGAAGTCGGGGAAGGACTCGCCCGAGGCTTTCTCGACGATGAGGCCCAGCAGGACGTAGCCCGAGTTGCTGGTGCGCCAAAGCGACCCCGGAACGAACCATCCGGCCTTCTGCCGTTTCAGGAGATCCAAGACCGCCGCGTCCCGGATCTGCGCATCCTCCACGGGGACGGTACGGTCGGTGGCGGGCATGAGCTCCTCGTAATCGGGCAGTCCCGACGTGTGATCGAGGAGGTTTCGGATGGTTATCGCCCGGCCGTATTCGGGAAAATCCGGAAAGATGTCCGTCAAGCGGTCCTGATAGTGAAGCTTGCCGTCGCGCACGAGAAGCATGACCGCCGCGGCCGTGAACTGTTTCGTGACCGAAGCCAGTCGAAAGTTGGTCCGGAAATCGACCGGGCGCATGGCCTGCAGGTCCGCGACGCCGCGGGCGCTATTGTAGACGGTGCGCCCGTCCTTCGCTACGAGAACCGCCACTCCGGGCTCGCGTTCGCCGATGAGGCCCTTGAGCAGCGCGTCGACTTGCTTCGCCCGCTGGTCGGCGCCGTCCACCCGGACAAGGGATGTCAGGAGGATAGACAGCCCGAAGATCGCGCTTGCTAGGATCGTACGTCCCGGGAGAGTTTCCACCTTGAGGCCATCGTAATGCATGCGGCCGGGAAATATCAAGTGCATGTCGCCCGTCCGGGGTGGGGGGAAGGAATCACCGTCCGAATCACCCCAGAAGGGGATTGCCACCGGCGGACCCTCACCGGAAAATCCCGGGTAGGGGAAAAACGCCTCACCCCGGGAGTGTGCGACGATGAACAGACGCAGAAGAAACCGATTCGTCGAACGGAACGAAGTCCTCATCCGGACTTCCCTGAATAGGTATCAGGGGGCGGGGACCCCGGCCACCACGTACGATATCTCCACGGGCGGGGCGCGGATCATCACGTCGAAATGTTTTGCCGTCGGAACCGCCGTCAGGATCAGGATCGACCTTGCCAAAACGGGACAGTCCGTCACTCTCGATGGAGAGATCAAATGGCTCCGGGCCAAAGAAGGGGAGGACCTGTATGAGCTCGGAGTCGGATTTCAAAATCTGAAGTCCCATCAGATCCTGGCTCTTCTCAGGCACCTCTACGGCCAGGATACGGGCATTCCCTCGTCCATCGCCTAAGACGCGAGCTCCCTCACTCGAACTTGAAGTTCTTATCCTGGAAGAGCTTCAGGCAAGCGTCCACGACCTCGCGGTCGTAGAGCATGCCCCGCTTCTGGGAGATCTCGTCGAGGGCCGCCTGGATCCCCAGGGCGGGCCGGTAGGGGCGGTGGGAGGACATGGCCTCGACGACGTCCGCGACACAGATGATCTTCGCTTCGAGGAGGATGTCCTTTCCGGCGAGGCCCTGGGGGTAGCCCGAACCGTTGATGGCCTCGTGGTGCTGATGGACGATCTGGGCGATCGGCCAGGGGAAGTCGATCTTGCTGAGGATGGTGTAGCCGGCCTGGGCGTGCATCTTGATCATGGCGTACTCGAGGTCGGTCAGCTTGGTCGGCTTGCTCAGGATCTCGGCCGGGACATAGAGCTTGCCGATATCGTGGATGATGCCGGCGATCTCGATGGCCTCGACCCTCTCACTGGCGAGCCTCATCTCCAAGGCGATGGCCCGGGCCAGCCGGGTGACGCGCTCCTGGTGGCCCGCCGTGTACGGGTCCCTCATTTCGATGGCCGACGCCAGCGCGTCGATGGCCGCTTTCAGGGTCGTCCGCAGCTTGGCCAGGCCCTGACGGAGGCCCTCCTCGGCCTGCTTGCGCTCCGTGATGTCCCGGCAGAGATAGACGATGCCGTAGGGATCCCTGTCCGGGCCCCGGAGAATGGCGCCGTCCACTTCGAACTTGATGCTGGGCCCGTTATTGAGCACCAAACTGATCTCCTGCGGCGCGACGCGTTTTTCGAACATGATCTTGGTGGTCCGCATGGCCTTCTCGAGGTCCTCCGGGGCGACGAAAGTGAAGACGTTGCGCCCGACAAGGCCTTCGACGCCGGCGTTCCCGGTCAGGCCCACGGCGACCTCGTTGGCGAAGGTGATGTTCCCCGCGAGGTCCGTCCGGATGATCATGTCGGGGATGGCGGCCACGAGCCGCCGGTGGAGCTCCTCGCTGTCCGCGAGGGTGTTCTTAGCCTTGATGCGGTCCGTGATGTCCTCTCCCGAACTCAGCGTGCCCTGGACCTGGCCGGCGTCGTCGGTCACGATCGCATTGTGCCAGGCGATGTTCCGTTCCTCCCCGGACTTGGTGAGGACGATGTTTTCATGGTACTCCTGCTGCTCGGCGCGGCCGGCCATGATTTCCTCGAAAACCTTCCGGACCTCTCCTCTGTCTTCCGTTCGGAGACACGTGTCGAACCAGCTTTTTCCAACGAGCTCGGCTTCCTCATATCCCAAAATGCTGGCGCCTTTCCGGTTGATCATGACGATCGTCCCCCGCCGGTCGCGCACGAGAAGCATGACCTCGGCGATATCCAGGTATTTCTGGATCCTGTCCCGCCCCTGGGCCAGAGCCCGCTCGGCCCGCTTGCGTTCGATCGATCGGGCCACCTGGGACGAGACGAATTCGAACATGCGCAGTTCCGCGGCGCCATAGGCGTTCGGGTCGCTGTAGTGCTGGACGACCATGGCCCCTGTCGTCGTTCCGTCGACGATGAGGGGGACGCCCAGCCAGATGGCGGAAGGCACGCCGATGAGCTCGACTTCGCCCCGGCTGCACAGATCCTGGTCCGTGGCCGCGTCGCAGAGCAGCGGTTTGCCGGTTCGGATCACATACTCGGTCAAGCCCTTGCCCGATTTCTTGGGGGCGGGCGGAGTGTCCTCCTCGTCGACGAAATAGGGGAAGCTGAGCATGTCGTCCTTGTCGTCGTAGAGGGCGATGTAGAAATTCCCGGCCGGCATGACGGTGCCGATGATATCATGGACGGACTTGAAGAGATCACCCAGCCCGGCCGATGTGTCGGTGGCCTGGGCGATCCGGTAGACGGCGTTCTGGAGGAGCTCGGCTTGCTTCCTGCTGTGGATGTCCTGCATCATGCCGATCATCCGCCGGATGTTCCGGTCGTCCTCGATCAGGAAAAAGCCGCGGTCGTGCAGCCAGCGGTAGCTCCCGTTCTTGCACCGTAACCGATAGTCGACGTCGTAAGTCGCCCGCTCTTTCTCGGCGACGTCGAGGACCCGCAACGCCTCGGCCCGGTCTTCGGGATGGATCATCGCCGCCCATTCTGCGATACCGCCCATATCCTCCCGCCCGTAGCCCAGGACCTGTTCCAGACTGCCGCTCCACAAGATATCGCCCGTCGTGAGGTCGTAGTCATAGACGATCTGGCCGGAGGCCGCGATGAGGAGATCGTACTTTTTGCGCTCGTTGATATAGGGCACTTTGACGTGCCGAGGCTCCGTCCGGATGGTCGCTCTCGCGGACATGCCGGCGGCGGGCTGGATCTCGATGGACATCGCGGCAGGGCTGGCGGGAGAGCGTGGAACGAGGCCGGATTCCTCCCCCGGCGTTTTCGTCAAACTCTGAGGCATCCGGTTGAAGATCTGCATGGTGTTCTCACAGCGATTGTGACGCAAGGAAATGCGGTCATCCATCCCCTTCCGGAATCATTTGGGGGGTGATATTTCGCTCACCCGCCTCACCCGGAGAGAGGAGGTGCCCGAAGAGGCGGCGCGTTCTTTCCCGGGAGCTAGAAGAGGAATCCGCCGCGGCGGCTTTTCATGGCCAGCGCGGCCATCCGGATGATCATGAATATAATGCCGCCTCCCAGGGCGGCGGTATAAAGTGTCAAGAGGACGGCGTTGAGCCGGGGGAGTTTCTGCGAATAAATCCAGGGATAGACCAGGTCGAAGAGGGTCTTGCCGAAGAAGATGATCAGGAGAGTGAGCCCGAGAGCGGACCGGTAGAGGTAAGGCTTGACGTTGGACATATCGACCTGGTCAAGGTTGATCAGGGGATAGAGGAGCCAGGCCGCTAGGACCCAAAGGGCGAGGGTCAGAGCTATAAACCAGCCTCGATCCCGCGCGTTCTTCGGCACTCCGTTCTTTCTCTCAATACCGCCAGCTCTTGAGGTCCGCGCCCTTCGGCGCCGTGGCCTCGATGCGCTTGACGATCCGGGGAATGTACATCTGATGGTAGCGGAGGCGCGAGATCGCGTTCGGCCGGTCGTGGTCGCCGTTCCAGCAGTGCTCGGCCCGGTCGCCGTAGTCGACGTCGCCGGCGTAGTACGGATCATTGGTGCTTTCGAGGAACGCGTCGGCCAGGTACACGGCGTTATTCAGATAATAGTTGTCCATGTCGCCGACGTAGATGTGGATCTTGCCCTCGAGCTTCGGGCCGAGCGTCTTCCAGTCGCGCTGGAGGATATGGACGAGGTCGTAGTTCTCCTTCCAGTAGTCCGCCACTTCGCGGTCGATCTCGCCGGTGAGCTTGTCCCAGATCGGCTTGGGATAGCCATCGCCGCCGACGGGCCCGAACACGGCCTGCCAGATGTCCCACTGGTCGCCCGACCGGGAGTGCGTCCCCAGCGCGAGCTCGCGATGATTGGTTTCCTCCAGGGTCGAACTGACTTCGCCCAGGTAATTCCGGAGGGCCGGCCGCGACGTTTTCTTCCACGGGCTGTCGACGAAATAGGCGTTCCGGTGCTCGTAGATGTTGACGATCGTGTAGGCGCGGAAGTCGATCGGGTCCGGGCAGCAGGCGTAACAGCCGTTGAACGCGTCGGGGTAGAAGACCTGGGCGGCCAGGGCCTCCCAGCCGCCGGTCGAGCCGCCGTAGAGGAATCTCGCCCAGCCCTGGCCAAGGCCGCGGTATTTCTTCTCGATATAGGGGATGAGCTCGTGGACGATGGCGTCGCCGTAGGGACCGAGGTTGGCGGAATTCACGGCGTAGGAGTCGTCATAGTAGGGATTGGCGTGCTGGATCTCGATGATGATGACCCGCGGGAAATCCTTTCCCGTCCATTCCTTGTAGAACGCGTGGGCGTATTCCTCC
Organism: uncultured Eubacteriales bacterium; assembly: GCA_964652895.1. Taxonomy (GTDB): domain Bacteria; phylum Acidobacteriota; class Aminicenantia; order Aminicenantales; family Saccharicenantaceae; genus RBG-16-66-30. Next base: position 18,487 of record CAZZCH010000012.1, on the reverse strand, counting down.
TGGATCCTGTTGTAGCCTGCGAGGTGGAAGCGTTCGCTGTAGTCGGGCTCGAGATTGGGGTCGGGGGGCGTTTCCCGAAAGCCGTCGAAGCTGTACGGAAAGTGGCCGTGGAAGATGACCAGCGGGTAGCGGGCCTCGGGATGCTCGTCGAATCCCTCCGGGAGGAGGAGGCAGGCCCCGATGTGCATGGGCCGCCCCCAGAACTTGGACAGAAGATCGCTCTTGATCTTTTCGTGGCGGATGTATTTCGTGTCCTTGGGTGGCGCGATGGGCGGGATCTCCTTGTCGAGGAGGATGCGGATTGTCCCCGGTCGGCCGGGGTCGATGAAGAGCTTCCGGGGCGCGCTGTAAAGGTTGCCGGGGGCGGCGTTCCAGCGCTGGCCTTCGCCGCGGTCCATGGGCAGCTTGACCGTGTGACCGTCGGAGCGACGGAAAGTTTCGTATCGGTGGAGGAGGGCCTGGACATAGTATTCGCCCGCCGGCAGCTCCGCCAGGCTCCTCAGAGGATAGCCGAAGGCCGACGCGTCGACAGCGGCATCGGCGCCCGGGGCGAGTCCTTCGACGTCGATCCCGAAGACGAGCTGGGTCGCGGGGCCGTCGTTGATCTGGAACCGGGGCTCCGCGTCGCCGTTCGTCGACAGGAGCAGGAGCACCCGGCCGTCGACAGGCGTCCTGGACCGTTCGGCCGGAAACGAGACGGCGAACTTGACCTGGGCGAAAGAGCCGAGCGGCGCCGCAAGCAGGATGACAGCCGCGGCGAGCGCGGCGGCCCAAGGCTCGGGCCGGAAACGGAGTTTTTTCATGGAACCCTCCTTGGGGGAACGAAGGCCTTAGTCATGAGAGGAAAATACCATAAGAGGGAGCCGCCTGTCGACTTACCCCGGGTGAGGTGACAAAATCCTCCAGGCGTTCACCCCTAGGGGTGATTGACCGGGGCGGGGGGGTAGCCGGATGATAGGGCCGGAATAAGCCGATGAACTCGCGTCCGGGCGTTCCCGTGCTATAAGCCGCCCAACGCATTTCGAAAGGAGCAGGCCCATGGCCAAGATTCTGTTGCTCGATTTCAGCGATGCGGAGAGGGACCACCTGGTCGCCAAGAAATACGACATCGAAGCGCGTGCCACGGGCTGGACGACTGGGAATGACGAGTCCTTCGACCTGTCCCAGGAAAGCGAGATCGTCTTCTACCAGGTCGGCGGCGCCGCCGCCGCGGGACCTGCCGCTATCCATGCGGGGGTCCACGAAGCCCTCATGGCCCGGGTCCGGGAAGGCGTCCGGGTTGTCTGTTTCATCGGCGGCGGCGAGACGTCCCAGCTGACGAACATCGTCGGGCCGATCGAGGGACTCCAGATCAAGGACAGCGCCCGGACCGAGGCGGTGGTTTTCAATCCCCGCGCCCTGTTCCATGTCCCCTTCGAACGGTTCCGGCCGTTCATCGACAAGGCCTACCGCCTGCTCCCCGAAACCTTCGCCGAGGGCGTCTGGGAGAAGGAGACGGCCTCGAATGGCAAGTTCGAATTCCTGGCCAAGAGCACGGACGGCGCGCCCGTGGCCATGATCCTGAACAGAGGCAAGGGCCATGTCCTGCTCCTTCCCTCGTTCGGGGCGAAGAACGTCGAAGTCGTCGACTACATCCTGAAGGATAAGCTTCCGCTCGGCCCCGATCTTTCCGAGGGGCCGGCTGGCGACTGGCTTGACGGCGAAGACTACGCCTTCCCCGAACTCAAAGCCCTGATCGGCAAACGGGACGAGGAGAAGAAGCGCTTCGACGAAGTCCTCGCCGATTTCGACCGCCAGATCAAGGAGATGAAGGCCGGCGGCCAGGAAGAGTTCCATCACCTGCTCAAGGGGGATGGGGCCGTCCTCAAGAAGGCCGTCGTCCATGCTTTCCGCTATCTCGGCTGGGGCCGGGTGGTGGACGTCGATGAATACTGGAAGAACGTTATCCGGAACAAGGAAGAGGACGCCTGGCTCATCGACCCCGGCGATACGCCTGTCGAGACCGGCATCCGCAAGGGCGAGCTCGTCATCATCCTTGTCCGGGGCGGCAAGAACTGGGCCACCGACGACGAGTGCGCGCTCCTTCAGAAGTACAAGGGCCGGCGGATGCAGGAGTTCGACAACACCCGGATGAAAGCCGTCCTCGTCGGCAATTACTTCTCCGCGATCGAAGCCAAGCTCCGGGACAACCCGTTCTCCGCGGCCCAGGTCGAGGAGGCCCAGAAGGACGGCAACGGCCTGCTTACCACCTTTGAGCTTTTCCGGGCGATCAAGGCCGAGAGGGAAAAACGCATCTCCAAGGATGCTCTTCGCGAACAGATCAAGCTCAAAGCCGGCCTGGTCAAGTTCGACATCTAATTGGGGACACAATACATGTTTCCGAATTTCGTGGCCTGATTCTGATTCAACGTCGGCTTTCCATACACGAATTTCGGAAACATGTATTGTGTCCCCGATTTATCTCGTATAGAATCTCCTCCCGCGGAGGAGTTCTTTGAACCTCACCTGGATCGACTGGGGCATCGTGGTCGCCGTCCTGGCCTTCATCATCGGCGTCGTCATCGTCAGCAAGCCCCTGATGCGGAGCGTCTCCGACTTCCTGGCCGCCGGCCGAACCGGCGGGCGGTACCTGATCAGCCTGTCGCAGGGCACGGCCTCCCTCGGGGCCATCACCATCGTCGGCATGCTCGAGATGAACTACATCGCCGGCTTCAACATGCGCTGGTGGGAAATGGCCATGGCCGTCGTCATCGTGGGCATCAGCGTCTCCGGCTGGGTCCTCTACCGTTTCCGGCAGACCCGGGCCATGACCATGGCCCAGTTCTTCGAGATCCGCTACAGCCGGAATTTCCGCATCTTCGCCGGTGCCCTGGCCTTCCTCTCCGGGATCATCAACTTCGGCATCTTTCCGGCCGTGAGCGCCCGTTTCTTCATCCATTTCTGCGGCCTGCCCAGGACGATCGACGTCCTCGGCCTCCATGTCTCCACGTTCGCCCTGATCATGATCGTCATCCTCTGGATCCCCCTCTACTTCGTCTTCTCGGGGGGCCAGATCGCCGTCATGATCACCGACTTCCTCCAGGGGATCTTCGTCAACGTCGTGTTCATCGTCATCGTCATCGTTCTGATGCTCAAGGTCGACTGGGCCCAGATCTTCCAAGCCCTGTCCCTGGCTCCGGCCAACGCCTCGCTCGTCGATCCGTTCAAGACGGGAAGCACCAAGGACTACAATTTCTGGTATTTCTTCATCGGCATGATCGGGGTCATCTACGGCAAGCTGTCGTGGCAGGGGACGCAGGCCTACAACGCCTCGGCGAAGAGCGCCCACGAAGCCAAGATGGGCGACGTGCTGGCCAACTGGCGGGGCATCCCGCAGTGGGGCCTGTTCCTGGTGTTCGTGCCCATCGTGGCCTACACGTTCTGGCACGGTCCCGGCTTCGCCGCCGCGGCCGCGTCGGTCAGGCCGGTTCTCGACGGCCTGGGGTCCGAGGCCCTGCGGAGCCAGCTGACCGTGCCCTTGGCGTTGACGAAACTGCTCCCCGTCGGGCTCATGGGGGCCTTCGCCGCAGTCATGCTCGCCGCCGCCATCGGCTGCAACGAAACCTATCTTCACTCCTGGGGGAGCATCCTCATCCAGGACGTCGTCATGCCGCTCCGGAAGAGGGCCTTCGCGCCGCAGCAGCATCTCAAGCTCCTGAAACTGTCCATCCTGGCCGTAGCGGTCTTCAGCTTCGTCTTCAGCCTTCTGTTCCAGCAGAGCGAGTACATCTTCCTCTTCTTCGCCATCACGGGCGCCATTTTCGCCGGCGGGAGCGGGGCCGTGATCATCGGCGGCCTGTACTGGAAGCGCGGAACGACGGCCGCGGCCTGGGCGGCGATGGTCGTCGGCTCCGTGGTCGCGGTCGGCGGGATCGTCCTCCACCAGCTCAAGCCCGATTTCTTCATCAACGGGCAGATGTTCTGGGGGCTGGCGATGGTCGCCTCGAGCCTGGTGTATGTCCTCGTATCGCTCGTGACGGGACGCCGGAAAACCTTCGACATGGACAGGATGCTTCACCGGGGGAAATACCTGATCCGGGAGGAGTACACAGTGGTCGACGCGAAGCCCGTCAAGGGCTGGAAAGTCCTGGGCATGGGCCGGGAGTTCACCCGCTCGGACAAGGTCATCTATGTGGCCACCTACGCCTGGACCGCCGGCTGGGTCGTCGTCTTCGTCGTGGGCACGGTCCTCAACCTGACCGGCGGGGTCGCCGCCGGGCCCTGGATGCGCTTCTGGAAGACCTACATGATGATCTATCTCGTCGCCTCCATCTTCGTCATCGTCTGGTTCTCGGCGGGAGGCATCATCAACCTGAAAGAGATGATCCGGACCTTGAGGGTCATGAAGCGCGATCATGCCGATACGGGTTTCGTGACCAAGGACGGACTGGAGGCGTCCGGGCGGTGAACCGGACGGACGGCGGGACCCGATGAACTACGGACATTTTTCCGACGACGGCCGGGAATTCCTCGTCACCGACGTCCGGACGCCCAGCCCCTGGATCAACTACCTTACGAACGGCCGGTATTTCGCCACGATCTCCGCGAACGGCGGCGGAATATCCTACGACCGGAGCCCGCTCCACGGCCGGATCACCCGCTACCGGATCAACGACGTTCCGCCCGACAGGCCGGGAAAATACATCTACGTCAAGGATCGGGATTCCGGGGAGATCTGGAGCCTGACCTGGCAGCCCGTGGGACGCGAACCCGCCGCCGCCTACCGGGTCGCTCACGGCTTCGGTTACACCCGGGCCGAGGCCGAGGTCGCCGGGATCGCCTCGTCGGTCCTCTTCTTCGTGCCCATCGACGACGACCGGGAGATCTGGAAGGCGGTCCTGACGAACACGTCCACTCGTGTCCGCCGGCTCTCGGTCATCGGCTACGTCGAGTTCGCCCTCGGCCACGCCCTGGTCGACCTCATCAACCAGTGCGACGACCAGCATTTCAATCGCGTCCATTTCGATGAAGGGCTCGGCGCGCTCTTCGCCACGAAAACCTACTGGGTCACCGAAACCCGGGGCACTCAGCAGCAGGAGAACAAGGAATGGGACCGCTGGGCTTATTTCACCGTGAACCGGCCGGTCGCCGCCTACGAGACGGTGCGGGAGAGGTTCATCGGGCCCTTTCGGAACGAGACCGACCCGGCGGCGCTTGGGAGCGGCCTGTCCTCCAAGGACATGGATTGCGGCAACGCGGTCGGAGCGCTCCAGGTCGACCTCGAGTTCGGGCCGGGGGAATCCCGGGACGTCATTTTTTCGCTCGGGGTCATCCCCAAGCCGGAGTTCGACCGCTTGAAGCGGCCCTCCGTCGAGAAATACCGTGACCCCGCCGCGGTGGATGCGGCCCTGGGCCGCGTCCGGGAGGAATGGGAGCGTTTCCTCGGCCACACCCGGGCCGCGACGCCGGACCCTGAAGTTAACGTCTTCATGAACTATTGGGCTCCCTACCAGGCCAAGGTCGCCTTCGACGTCGGCCGGGTGGCCAGCTTCTATTATTGGGGCATAGGCCGGGGCTTCGGCTACAGGGACACGGCCCAGGACACGATCGCCATCTCGATCGCGGAACCGCGACGGGCGCGGGACCGCGTCTTGCTCCTCGCCCGGCAGATGCGGCGCGATGGAAAAGTCTATCATCACTTCTATGGCGACGGGCAGGGCGAATTTACCCGGCACTGCGACGACCCGCTGTGGTTCATCCTGGCGGTGACGGAGTATATCAAGGAGACCGGGGACTTCGGCCTTCTCGACGCGGCCGAACCGTTCCTCGACGGGGGGGAGGGGTCGGTCCTGGAGCACCTGCTGGCCGTCGTCCGGTTCGCGGGGGCGAACCTCGGTCCCCACGGTCTGCCTGTCTTCGGCCGCGGCGATTGGAACGACACGCTCGACTACATCGGCGGCAAGGACGGCGGCGAGAGCGTCTGGGGCGGGATGTTCTATGTCGCCATGCTCAACCGCCTGCTCGAACTCTTCGAATTCCTGATGATCGCCGGCCGGCATGACGGCGGCCTTGAATTGCGCGACCGCTTGGTCGAGGCCCTCGAGAAATTCGCCTGGGACGGCGAGTGGTACATCCGGGCGTTTGGAGAAGGCGAGAAAAAGATCGGCTCGAGCGGGAACCGATACGGGAAGATCTTCGTCAACTCCCAGAGCTGGGCCGTCATCGCCGGTCTGCCGGATCGGACGCGGCTCGTCCGGGCGATGGACAGCGTGGCCGGACACCTCGACACGCCGTACGGCCCGAAGATCTGCGCCCCGGCTTTTCGCGAGATCGACCCGACGATCGGCCTCATCACCCGCTGTGTCCGGGGGAAAAAGGAAAACGGAGCGGTCTTCTGTCATCCGGCGGCCTGGGTGGTCCAGGCGGAGTGCCTTCTCGGCCGGGGCGACCGGGCCTTCGGTTATTTCAAGAAGCTCCTGCCGGACAGGGTCGATTCGGATATTTTCATGGCCGAACCCTACGTCTATTCCCAGTACATCACGAGCGACGAGCACGAGACGGCCGGCCGGGCCAGCCATTCCTGGCAGACGGGGACGGCCGCCTGGATGTTCCGGGTGAGCTTCGACCATATCCTCGGCATCCGGCCTTCCTATGAAGGGCTCGTCGTCGACCCGGTCATCCCGCGGGCTTGGAAAGCGTTCAAGGCCGAGCGCGTATTCCGGGGTACGCGGTATCTCATCGAGGTCGAGAATCCGGACGGCGTCGGATCGGGCGTGAGATCCATCATCGCCGATGGGCGTCCTGTTCGCGGGTCTGTCTTGCCGCGACCGGACGGCGCGGTCTGCCGGGTGCTCGTCACGATGGGCGCGGCCGAGGGATCCTGAAAGGGGAGAGCGATGAAGCGTCATCCGGCAAATCCCATCCTGACCAGGGCGAGCGTCCCGGCGATCCCGCCCTTCTTGACGGATGTCACGTCGGTCTTCAATCCCGGGGCCGTCAAATTCGGAGACCGGTACCTGCTGATGCTCCGCGTCCAGGGCCGGTCGCGGGAGACCTTCATGGTCATGGCCGAAAGCCGGGACGGCGTCCGCTTCGCCGTCCGTCCCGAGGTCGTCGAGTTCAAGGGCCTGGAGAAGGTCGAAGAGAGGATCTACCATGTCTACGACGCCCGGATCACCCGGCTCGACGGCGCGTTCTATATCATGTTCGCCATGGATATGGACAGCGGTTGTCAGCTGGGACTCGCCCGGACGGAGGACTTCGAGAGGTTCCGTTTTCTCGGCGTCACGTCGACGGACGACGTCCGCAACGGCGTCCTGTTCCCCGAGAAGGTCGGCGGCGTCTATCTCCGGCTCGAACGGCCCAACCGGGCCCGGCTCGAGGGAGGCCCGACGACGGGAAGCGAGATCGGACTGGCCGAGTCGGACGACCTCATCCGTTGGAAGGGGCGCGGTCCGGTCCTCGGCGGCCGGTTTCACTACTGGGACGAATACATCGGGTCGGGGCCGCCGCCGGTGAAAACTCGCCGGGGCTGGCTCCACGTTTATCACGGCGTTGCCACCCACTTCGGCAGCGCCAACATCTATCAAGCGGGGGTCGTCCTCCTGGACCTCGAGGACCCGGCCCGGGTCATCGGCCGGTGCCGCGGCAACATCCTCGAGCCGCGGGAACCGTACGAGCTTTCCGGCCAGGTCCCGAATGTCGTCTTCCCCTCGGGCCTGATCGTCGAGGAGTTCGACGCGGAAGGGTTCGCCCTCGTCTCGAGCCCGGTCAAGGTCTATTATGGCGCGGCCGACACGGTGGTCGGCCTGGCCGTGACGACGATCGGCGAGCTCCTCGAGGCCGCTTCCGAAAGCCCCATCCCGGCCTAGCCGACGCTGAATGCTGCCCATCCCCCCGGATGCAGAACGCCGCCCGGGTGGCGTCACTATTCAGTTGAGTTTGACCCCTTAGGCCGATTGTGCTACAAAAGGTGACTGTCGAATCGCTCCGCGGGAGAGAGACATGAAGAGAACGGAGAGGCACCATCTCCAAGAAGACCAGATGGCCCACGGCCTGAGCTGGCTCTTCGATTACGCGAAAAAGTGGAAACGGGAGGTCTTTATCGTCGCCGGAGCGCTGGCCTTCGCGGCCGTCGTCTTCAGCGCCCTGGCCCTCGTCCGGTCCCATAACCGAAGCGTTCAGAGCGGGATCATCGGCCTGGTCGGCGACGTCGCCGCCGAGGCGGCCCAGAAACCGGAGAAGCTGGCCGAGCTCGAAAAGCTCGCCGGAGAAAAGCGCACCGCCCGGCTGGCCGGCTTGGAGCTGGCCAAGTACTGGGCCGAAAGGGGCGATTGGGCCAAAGCGGAATCCACCCTTGGCCGCATTACCGGCGCGCCCAAGGACCTCCTTTACTACCAGACCGAGGACATCAAGGCCCAGGTCGCCCTCGGCAGGAAGGACTTCGACAAAGCGATCGCCATCTACCAGAAGATCAGCGACGAAAAGCCCAAGGTTTATCCGCTCGACGCCGTCCTTTTCCACCTGGCCGAGAGCCGCGAGCTCAAGGGCGAGACGAAGGAGGCCCTGGCGATCTACCAGAAGCTCCAGGAGGAATATTCCCAGTCCTACTACGGCTATGAGGCGTCCCTCAAGGCCGGCCGCTTGGGTCTCCAGAGATAGTATGATAAAATAAACCCCGAATAAACCGAGGAGGAATTCCATGGCTTTCATCATCACCGAAGAATGCATCAACTGCGGTGCCTGCGAGCCCGAGTGCCCCAACCAGGCCATCAGCGCCGGCGAAGAGCGCTACGTCATCGATACGGCTAAATGCACGGAGTGCGTCGGCCATTTCGACGCGTCCCAGTGCGCGGCGGTCTGTCCCGTCGACTCCTGCGTCCAGGACCCCGAGAACAAGGAGACCAGGGACCAGCTGATGTCCAAGTATCACAAGATTTCGGGGAAGTGATCCCCGGTCGACCGGGCTTGTCTCGAACGAGGAGTGAGCGTGTTTCGCTCCTCTTTTTTTTCTGGCGACCATGAATGACGCTCAGCCTCGCGATAAGACCTGGCTGAACGGGCTCCTGTTCGTCCTGACCGTCCTTTCGACCTGTTTCGTCGGACTCGGCTGGAGCGCGAGCTACCTCTTTTTCGAATCCGGGGCGAACCCCATCGCCGAGGCGGGGCGAGCGCTCGGCGACCCCCGCATATTCCCGCTGAGCGCTCTATATGCCGCCGTCTTGATGACCATCCTCGTCGGCCACGAGCTCGGCCACTACTTGACCTGCAGCCGCTATGGCGTGGCGGCGACCCTGCCCTACTTCATCCCCGCCCCGACGCTCATCGGGACATTCGGGGCATTCATCCGCATCAAATCGCCCATCAACTTCAAGCGCCAGCTTTTCGATATCGGGGCCAACGGCCCCCTCACCGGGTTTTTTCTCGCCCTTCCCGCGCTGGTCGCCGGCCTGGCCTTTTCGAGGGTCACGACATACGTTCCCGACGGGGAAGTCATTTCCTTCGGTGAGCCGCTTTTGTTCAAGCTCCTGAGCGCGTTCTTCTTCGGCCGGACCCCGGAGGGGTCGGCCCTGGTCCTGCATCCGGTCGCCTTCGCCGGCTGGGTGGGCATCCTGGTCACCTCCTTCAACCTCATCCCGTTCGGCCAGCTCGACGGCGGGCACATCGCCTACGCCCTCCTCGGGCGGAAGGCGCGGCTTGTTTCGAAGGGCGTCGTCGCGATCTTCGTCGTCATGGGCGTTTTTTTCTGGGTCGGCTGGTTCCTCTGGGCCGCCGTCATCCTTTTTTTCGAGTTCAAGTCCAAGCTCCGCTTGAGACACCCCCCGGTCCTGGACGAAGACGCGCCCCTTGGCGCGAAAAGGCGGGTCCTGAGCGTCCTCATCGTCGTCATTTTCATCCTGTCCTTCATTCCCGACCCGGTCATAGGGTTCGATCTGCTGAGTCTTTTAAAGGGCTTAGCCGGGAGTGGCCGATGAATTCCGACTGCCGACGAAGGCCCCGGATTTTTTCACAAGATTTGTGGAAATGTTGTGGAAAAGGAAGTGTTTTGAAAAGGCAATTTCGCATCCTGCTTGAACATAACTCGGATTGCACAAAAATTCGTCACGGACGTAATTCTTGTGTTTTCAATCGTTTAGTAACTCATTGAAAAGATTGATGTTGTGGCGTAAAGATAATGGAGGGCCAAAGGAGGCTCGCATGGGTAACCAGTTCCGGGAAACCGAGGCAGCTTTCGCCCTCCTGCGGGAGAAATTTAACGACAGAAGGATCTCCCAGAGGGAGTTCGTCGATTCCCTGAAACAACTCCGGATCAAGGACGACGAGGGCCGTTTCTGGGTCATCGGAGCGCAAAGCGGCAAGTGGTATGCCTTCGAGGGAGGCGAGTGGGTCGAAGCCAAGCCGCCGTCCCAGATGGAACGCAAGGCGATCTGCATCGCCTGCGGCTTCGAGAACGACCTCGTCGCCGAGTTCTGCGCCCACTGCGGCAGCCGGAGCGAGGACGCGGTGCCCGAAAAGCCGCCGGCGCCCGGCGAGGCGGGCCCGGCCACCCCGGAGGAGGCGGCCCGGACCCCCGTGGGAGGCGAGATCGTCATCCGCTCTTTTCACCCGGTCTCGTTTTTCTGGTTCTTTGCCGTCCTGGGGATGTTCGCCGGGATCCTCCTGGGTCTCCTCGCCGGCGTGACCAACCTCTTCGCCGGTTTTGTCGCCCGCCTGCCCGGGTTCTTTGTGGACCACCAGGGCGATCTCATGGGCGGGCTCGTTTTTTCGATCCTCGGCGGCATCGCCGGCTTCGGTGTGGGCGGAGCGGCGGGGGCCGCCGCGGCCGTCATTTCGAACGGCATCCTGTCGCTCGTCGGCGGCGTCAGGATCCGCCGGTCTTGAGGATGGTCAGGCCCCGGGCGATCTGGCCGAGCGATAACGACTCGTCGTTGGGCGAGTAAAGCACCGGCCGGAATATCCGGAATTCTTTCGCCTCGAGCCGCTTTTCCGTACGTTCGAGCAGCCGCCTGTTGAGGAAGACCCCCCCGGCGAGCGAAACCGTATCGGTCCCGTGGGCGCTCCGCGCCCGCTCGGCGACGCGGAGGACGAGTCCGGCCAGGGAGTCGTGGAACCTGGCCGACACGACTGCAACGGGTGTCCCCTTTTCGATATCGAGGACGAGGGCCCTGATGAGTGGACCGAAAGATATCTCCATCGGCCGGCCGGGCTCCGGGCTGGAAATGGGGACGGGATAGACGCCGCGAAACGCCTTGTCGGCCGCGGATTCGAATCGCATGGCCGCCTCGGCCTCGAATTCCATCCGCTCGGGCGCGGTGCCGGCGAGGAATGAGGCGGCGTCGAAAAGGCGGCCGCAGCTCGAAGCGAAAGGGCTCCGGAAGCCGGTGCGGACCATCTTCAACACGGCGTCCGCGCGCCGCCTGCCGATCCGGCGGATGACGGCGAGGTCGGGCAGGGCCGCGCCGAAGGCCTCGTCGAGGTGGGCCAGCGCCATCCTCCACGGCTCGCGCGCGGCCAGGTCCCCCCCGGGCAGGGGGACGGGCTTGAACCGGGCGAAACGTTCGTAACCGTCGTAGCCGGCCAGCAAGAACTCGCCGCCCCAGGCCGTCCCGTCCTCGCCGTAGCCGTAGCCGTCGAGGGCCACCCCGAGGACGCGGCGGCCCGGCAGGTGTCCGTGTTCGAGGAGCGGGGCAAGGACATGGGCGAAGTGGTGCTGGACGCGATAGTGGGGCAGGCCCATCTTTTCGGCGTAGCGCGTCGTCCTGAAGTCGGGGTGAAGGTCGGTGACCACGGCCTCCGGCCTGGCGTCGAAGAGCCGGAGGAGATGGGCCAGGGTCTCTTCGAAATAGCCGAAATTCCGGTAGTCGTCGAGGTCTCCGAGGAATTGGCTGGTAACGACGTAGCCGTTCTTGTACAACGAGATGGTGTTCTTGAGCTCGCCGCCGAGGGCGACGAACGTGGCGTCGATCCGCAGCTGCCCGGGGACGGGCTGAGGGTAGGGAACGTAGCCCCTGGCCCGGCGGACGAAGAGGGGCCGGCCGCCGGCGGCCTTGACCACGGAGTCGTCGGCCCGCATGGCGATCGGCCGATCGTGGGCGAGGACGGCGTCGCAGAACTTGCGGATGCCTTCCTCCTCGTCCTTCATGATCGGGGCGTCCTTGGCGTTGGAGCTTGTGGCCACGACGAGCTCGAGCCGCTCGAGAAGGAGATGATGGAGCGGCGTGTAGGGCAGCATGAAGCCGACCTCGTCGAGGTTGGGGGCGATGAGGGCGATGTCCTTCTTTTTTTTGAGAAGGACAATCGGCCGGCGAGGCGATTGGAGAAGATGGCGTTCGGCCGGGCCGACGGCGGCGAAGCGCTCGACGACGCCGAGGTCGCGGGCCATGAGGGCCAGCGGCTTGGTCTGCCGGGCCTTCGTTCGGCGCAGCCGGGCGACGGCTTTCCGGTCGAAGGGGTTGCAGACGAGGTGGAATCCGCCGAGTCCCTTGACGGCCAGGATCCTGCCCTTGAGGATGAGCTCGACCGCCGCGGGGATCGCGTCGCCGAGCGCGCGCCCGGTCCGCGCGTCGCTGAGCGTCAGGCGGGGGCCGCAGGCGGGGCAGGCGATGGGCTGGGCGTGATGCCTGCGGTCGAGGGGGTCCTCGTATTCCCGCCGGCAGTCCGGGCACATCGCGAAACCGGCCATGGTCGTTCGGGGCCGGTCGTAGGGCAGGTCCCGGACGATCGTGTAGCGGGGCCCGCAGTTGGTGCAGTTGGTGAAAGCGTACCGGTAGCGGCGCTCTCCGGGCGTCGAGATCTCCTCCAGGCACTCGGGGCAAGTGGCGATATCGGGCGAGATGAAGACGAACCCTCCGGCCTCCCGGGTTTTCCGGATCTCGAAGCCCCGAAAGCCCTCGACGGACACGGTTCGAAGGTCGAGTTTCTCGATGGCGGCCAGGGGCGGCAAGCTCGCGCGGAGGCAGGCGGGGAATTTTTTGACGGCGGCGGACGGCCCTTCGACGTGGATCTCGACCCCCGAGCCGGCGTTCTCGACCCAGCCCTCGAGCCCGAGGCGGAGGGCGAGGCGGTAGACGTAGGGCCGGAACCCGACGCCTTGGACGACGCCGAAGACGGTCAGCCGGGCCGCGGCCTTACGACTCATGGGATCTCTTCTTGGCGTCGGCACGGCTGTAGAGACAGCCGCAGTAGTCTTGGCGGTAGAGCCCGTGGGCCCGGCTGAGGTCGACGCTTTTCTTGAAGCCGTCCTTCTTCTTGAAATCCGCTTCGAGGAAGGCGAGGCCGTAGCGGGCGGCGAATTGACGGCCGATCCGGTTCATGGCCGCGGCCTTTTTCCAGGGGCTGAGACTCATGACCGTGGCGAAGGTGTCGAAGCCCTCCCGGGCCGCCCTTTCCGCGGTCCGGCCGAGCCGCGCGGCGTAGCAGACATCGCAGCGGCGTCCCTTCTCCGGCTCATCCTTGAATTTCCGGGTGAGGCGAAGCCAGCCGTCCGGGTCGTAGTCGTCTTCGATGAGGGGGACGCCGTGGGTCCGGGCGACCTTGCGGGCCTCCTCGAGCCGAAGGGCGTACTCCTCGCGTGGGTGGATGTTGGAATTCGAAAAAAAACCCGCCACCTCGTAGTCCTCCTTGAGCAGTCCAAAGACGAACAGGGCGTCGGGCGCGCAGCAGACGTGGACGAGGATGCGGGGCTTCGGCATGCGTCTATTCTACCGGGCGGCCGTCCCTACCACAAATGTTCGAGGCGGGCTTCGAGGTCGGCGATCGTCCTGTCCACGCCGTCAATCTGGAAATAAAGGACGGCCAGGTCCTCGTGCGGGATCCGGGCCTTGTCGAGGATGAGGCCGACGTCTTCGAACAGGGGCTCCATGAGCCGTTTGACGTCGACGATCTTGTCCTGGGTGCGCTCCTTCGCCTTCTGCCATTCCCGGATATCTTTTTCCCTGGCCTGGAGGCGTTCGCGGTACTCCTCTTCGATCCGGTGGATGGCCGCGTTGAAAACACGGACGTGGCCTTCGATCCCCTCGAGCTTGAGGTCCAGCCGGTAGCGTTCATCCTGGAGAAGGGGCGACTTTTCCCGGAGCGAACGGACGAGGCTTACCAGGGACGCCGCCTTCTCCCGGGCTTTGGCGACGCGGGCCCTCCGGTCGGCCTCTCCTAGCCTCGTGTTCTCCTCGGCTTGATGGAGTTCCTTCTCGGCCGCCTTGATCTGCGCTTCGGCGGCCTCGGTTTCGCGGAGGGAGGCCTCGAGGGCCTCCAGGAGCTCATTTTTCCGGTTGGCCAGAGCGAGCATCTGCTCCTGATGCGGCCGCCGGCCCTCTTCCTGTTCGGCGACGAGCGCCCGGAACCGCTTGAGCGCGGCGTCGTGTTCGCGGCCGAGGACTTCGATCCGCGAATAGATGTCGTGCCACGTCTTCTGGAGCCGGCCGATCTCCTCTTCGAGCCCGGCCAGCTTGCCGCAGTCCTCGTCGATGCAGGACGCCTGTACATCTTCGCTCCAGGCGAACTTCCCGAGCTCCCTCCAGAGCGCGGCCTTCTTCTCCTTTTCCTTCTTCAGCTTGACCTGGAGCCGGAGGCGGATCATGTGGCGGCGGGCCCCCGACAGGAACGAACTGATCCTCCGGCGCAGGTCCTTGTCCCGGAGAAAGATGAAGACGACGAGCAGCAGGATGACGCAGAGAAGAAGCCACAGCATCCAGTAGGGGAGCCCTTCCGCAACGTCTGCGGGCGCCTGGGCTTGAAGGGACGATAGGACGAAGGGAAGTTCGGTCATCCCGTTTTCACGGATCTCCATCCCCTTTTTATTTCAAGGGGGACGGACTTGTCAATCACCCCGGGGCGCGCTATTTCGAGAACTCGGCGAAAAGCCGGAGGAGCGTTCCCTTATCCATGAGGCTCGACTGTCGGTAGCGGATGCGGCCGCTGCGGTCGATGACGATGGTCGCCGGGATGAAATTGCCCGGCTGATAATCCGCGATGATCTTCGGCGTGGCCATGGCCACGGGGTAGTTCATGCCCGCTTTTTGGACCCAATCGCGAACGGCCTCGGCGGAGAGCTCGTCGACCGAGACGCCCAGGATCTCGAGTCCGTCGGCTTTATGTTCCTTGTAAGCTTCGATGAAGTCGGGGATCTCCCGGCGGCAGGGGGGGCACCAGGTCGCCCAGAAATTGAGGACGAGAACCTTGCCTTTGTAGGACGCCAGGGATAAGGCGTTGCCTTGGAGGTCTTGGAGCGAGAATTCCGGGGCCGGAACGGCCTCCGCTTCGGTCTTGGCCTGGGCGCAGGCGGCCCCTCCGACGGCCAGGACCATGACGACAGCTACAGCCAAGTACGTTCGGGATGACATGTTCATGCCCAATTCCTCCGAAACGGCTTACGCGGCGCAGCTCTTGAGCAGGCGCTCCCAGCGGGCGTCGACCTCGGCCTGGATCAAGGCGACCTGGGCCTCCGTCAGGTGACGGAACCGTCCCTGGATCCGGAGGTAGTCGTTGACTGGCTTCTTGTCCTTGAGTTTCAGATTCAGGGTGACCTTTTCCCCGTCCTCGATCTCGAAGAGCGGGAAAAAAGCGTTTTGGACGGCCATCCGGGCGAGTTTCACGGTGTCCTCGGGCCGGCTCTTCCAGCCGGTTGGGCAGGGAGCGTAGACATGGAAGAACCGTGTGCCCTTGATGTCCTTGGCCTTTTTCATCTTCTTGACGAAATCCTCCGGGTGGGAGATGCTGGCCGTGGCGATGTAGGGGATCCTGTGCGCGGCCATGATGGCGACGATGTCCTTCTTCGGCCGGTTCTTGAAGTGCTTGACCGGCGTCGTCGTCGTCCAGGCGCCGTAGGGCGTCGCGGACGAGCGCTGGATGCCCGTATTCATGTAAGCTTCGTTGTCGTAGCAGACGTAAATGATGTCCTCGTTCCGCTCGGCCGCCCCGGACAGGGCCTGAAGCCCGATGTCGAACGTGCCGCCGTCGCCGGCCCAGGCCACCACGGTCGTCTCCTTGTCGCCGGTCATCTCCAGCCCGGCCTTGACGCCCGTCGCCGTCGACGCGGCCGTCTCGAAGGCACAGTGGTAGATGGGAACGTCCATCGAGGAGTAGGGATAAGGCCCGTCGATGACCGCCCAGCAACAGGCGGGGATGCAGAGCGCCGTCTTCTGACCGAGCGCCTTGAGCATGTAGCGCATGGCCAGCGTCGCGCCGCAGCCCTGGCAGGCCAGGTGGCCGCAGGCCATCAGTTCTTCGGCCGGGAGGGTCAGCGTCATCTTCTTTTCTTTTTTCATTTCTTGACTCCGATCCAGACGATCTCTTCGTCGGCCTTGTCCTTGGCCAGGGCGTGGGCGGCGACCTCCTTGAACGAGACCACGGTGATGTCGCGCCCGCCGAGCCCGGCGATATAGCCGAATATGGGCGGCGCTCCGGCCTCGCCGTAGAGGGCGGATTTCACTTCCTGGTAGAAGATGCCGTGGGCGCCGTAGGAGCAGTTCCGGTCGACGACGGCCGCTCTCTTGACCTTCCCGAGGACCTCGCGGACCTTGGCGAAGGGGAAGGGGCGGAAGACCTTGATCCTCAGGTTGCCGGCCTTGACGCCGGCCTGGCGCAGTTCGTCGACCGCCGCGCGCGCCGTGAAACCCGCCGTCCCCGACGTGACGAAGACGAATTCGGCGTCGTCGCAACGGTAAGCGTCGACGAGGCCGAGGTTGCGGCCGAACGCCTTCTCGAACGCGCGCCCCGTTTGCTCGATCAGGGCCGGCGCCTTTTCCATGTCCTTCTGGAGCTTGTAGCGGAGCTCCATGTAGTGCTCTGCGCCGGTCAGCCCGCCGAAGGCCCGGGGGTCGCTTGGGGTTAGCCGGATCTCCGGCTTGAACGGCGGCAGATACTTGTCGACCTCGGCCTGGTCCGGGACGTCCACGACCTCGTAGGTGTGGGACAGGGCGAAGGCGTCGAGGATGACCATGCCCGGGATCATCAGCGCCTCGGAGACCTTAAAAGCCTGGATGACCGTGTCCAGGACCTCCTGGTTCGACGCGCAGTAATACTGCATCCAGCCCGTGTCCCGCTCGGATAGGCTGTCGTTCTGGTCGGTCCAGATCGACCAGCCCGGGGCCATGGACCGGTTGATGTTGCCCATGACGATGGGGTGGCGGCCGCCCGAGGCCCAGTGGAGCATCTCGTGCATCAAGGCCAGGCCCTGGGACGAGGTCGCGGTGAACGCCCGCGCCCCGGCGACCGAGGAGCCGATGCACGCGGCCATGGCCGAGTGCTCGGATTCGACCTTGATGAACTTGGCGTCGAGCGTCCCGTCGGCGCACATCTCGGACAGGAGCTCGACGACCTGGGTCTGCGGCGTGATCGGGTAAGCGGCGATGACCTGAGAACGGGAGAGCATGGCGCCGTAGGACAGCGCGTGGTTGCCCATCATGACTTTCTTCATTTCCGCTCCTCCACCATGACGATGCACTTGGCTGGGCATTCCTCGGCGCAGATGCCGCAGCCCTTGCAGTAGTCGTAATCGACGACCGGCCATTCGTCGACGATGTCGATCGACGGTTCGGGGCAGAACTTCCAGCAGATGCCGCACTTGAGGCACTTCCCGAGGTCGATCTCGGGCCGGATGTTCCGCCAGGCGCCCGTCAGATTGTGGGTTTGACTGCCGACCGAGCAGATCATGAGCGGCATCTCCTCGGCCGAGTTGAAGACGATCTTCTTGGCTTTCTTTTCCCTCATGTGATCTCTCCCTCAGGCCCGCGCGTAGGCTTCCTCGGCGGCCTTGACGTTGTCTTCCGGCTTGATCGAGATGCCCTCGCGGATGGCCGTGGTCAGGGAGTCGAGCTTGGTCAGGCCGAGGACCTTGATGACGGCGCCGGCGATGGCCGTGTTGACGATGGGCGCGGCCAGACTGCCCAGCTTGTTCTTGACGGCGATCTCCGTGGCGTTGATCGTCCGGACCTTGAACTTGCCGTGAAAAGGGAAGTCCTCGGGCTTCCGGTCGCTGTTGATGATGATCGTCCCCCCCGGCTTGAGGCCGTCCGTGATGTCGATGGCCTCGACGAGCGTCGGGTCGACGACGACGACGCTGTCGGGCGTGTAGATCCGGCTCTTGTCGTAGATCGGCTTGTCGTCGATGCGGATAAAGGCGACGACGGGCGAACCCCGCCGCTCGACGCCGAATTCGGGGTAGGCCTGGACCCAGTTGCCTTCCTTGGCGATGGCGTCGGCCAGGATCTTCGAGGCGACGACGGTACCCTGACCGCCGCGGCCGTGGAAACGGATTTCGACCATGTGCCTCTCCTTGTCGCAAAATGAAGGGGTATTATAATCGCGAACCGGCGGGAAGGGAAGAGGGTCCGCTACAGCCCCTAGACTGCCGATAGGATTTTTATTTACGGCGTAACCCTTCCTGGTATAGTGTTTCACAACACTACTCTCAAAGGAGTGTAAGGTTTTAGTGGATCATCACCCCCCCCCCCCCGGGTCCATTAAATGGGGGGCAGTTCACCGGGGAAAAAAAACTGTTACGAGTACGTCC
>CAZZCH010000011.1:0-57141 GCA_964652895.1 uncultured Eubacteriales bacterium | reverse complement strand
ATTCCTGGACGCCGAGCCGGGAGTCCTCGACGTTGGCCTGGACGACGACGTCGCCGTAGCCGTCCTGCCAGTCGCGGAAGGACTTGATGCGAAACTCCATGTCCGGGGACCGGACGACCTTGCCGTTCTTGAGAACGGTCTCGTCGTCCATGCCGCAGACATTCTCGCCGATCGTCAGGATGACCCCGGAGATGGCCGCCCCGCCCGCGAGCCCGGCCCAGTTCTGCTTGGCGATGTTGGTCGAGCCCATCCCGGAGATGACGAAGGGCAGCTTCATCTTGATGTCCTTCTTGCTGCCGATCTTGGTCTCCACCGTGACCTTTTCGAAGGTCGCCTTGTCGCTGTCGGCGGGGACGCCGTAGGCCCCCTTGGCCGTGCCCATGATGTTGAAATGGGACAGATCGACGGGATAGTCCTTTTCGGAGGCCGCGGTGATGATGCCGAACGGCTGGGGATAAAGGACCTCGTGGCCGCGGTAGGCGGATTTTCCGATCTCGCACATCCCGATACAGCCATCGACGCAGGTCACGCACATCCCGCTGAAGGGGCTGATCGACCCCTCCGTCCGGTTCTTGGTCAGGGTGGCGGCGCTTCTGTTGAGCTTCGTTAAAGTCGGCATGTCATTACCTCCTCGATATCCTTTGAGCGTTATGTTCTGGGTTCATGTTTCAAACCCGGTCAGATTTCTTGTCCCGGACGCAGGTGCCGCAGCGGCCAACGTCGTACATCCAGCACTGTAGGTCGTCGTAGTGGTCCAGGCAGGTGGGCTCCATGGTCAGGCAGCCGTTGCAGAGGACCGTGTCGGCGTTCGGGCCCTGGCAGCGGAGCTGGCAGACGGGGCAGATATACATACAGGCCCCGCACAGCCGACATTCCTCCGAACGCATGTCGAAGGGCGTCGAGATCTTCCTCTTGTGGCCCCGCTGCTGGAAGCCGATGGCCTTGGCGTCCATCTGCTCCGCGCACATCCGGACGCACAGGCCGCAGAGGATGCACTCCTCGTTGCGGGGCGTGAACCGGACCTTGGTGACCCCGAACTTGGAGGCCAGGTCTTGGAGGACCTTGGAACCCGGCGCGACGGAGATCATGAGCTCGATCATCATCCGCCGCGCCGCCCAGACCCGGTTGGTGCCGGTCCGGACGACGAGCCCGGCCTCCGCGGGGTAGGTGCAGGACGTCACCAGCTTCGACTTGGGGGGCTCGCCGATCTCGACGAGGCAGAGCCGGCAGCCGCCGAACTCGGTCAGCCCCTCGTGGTGGCAGAGGGTCGGGATCTCCAGGCCGTAGAACTTGGCGGTCTCGAGGACCGTCCAGCCCTCCTCAGCCTGGACCTTCAAGCCGTTGAGGATGAGTTCGATCATGTGTCACGTCCCATCGCTTTTTTCGCGTCGCGCGTCTCGAGCTCGCAGCGCAGGCAGCGCCGTGCCTCCCTCAAGGCGAGCTCCTTGGTGAAGCCCGTTTCGATCTCCTCGTGCCCGCTCCTCCGCTTGGCCGGGGAGAGGTGGGGCATCTTGGACCTGGTCGTGTTCTGGGCCTCCTCTTCCGTCAGTTCGACCGGCTCGACGTACCGGGAGGGCCGGGTGACCTGATGGACTCGGACGAGGCTGCGCCCCTCGAGGTAGCTTTCGATGGACCGGGCGGCCGTCTTGCCGGCGGCCATGGCCTCGACGACGCTGCTCGGCCCCGAGACGACATCGCCGCCGGCGAAGACGCCCGGTCGCGTCGTGGCCATGCTGGCCGCGTCGACGATGATCGTTCCCCATTCCGGCGAGAGCGTCAGGCCGTCGCTGTCCTTGAGGTACGGCGTGTAGGCCCGCTCGCTGATGGCCAGGATGAGCGTGTCGGCCGGGACCTGGAACTCGGACCCGGGGATGGGCACGGGCTTGGCCCGCCCGCTCGCGTCCTTCTCGCCGAGCTTCATACGGATGCACTCGACGCCGACGACCTTCTCGTCCTTGATGCGGATGCGGACCGGGGCGGAGAGATACTCGATCTTGACGCCCTCCTCGAGCCCGGCCTCGACCTCCTCGGGGTAGGCAGGCATCTCCTTGCTCGTCCGGCGGTAGAGGATGGTGACCTGCTTGACGCGCTTGTCCCGGAAGGCGACGCGGGCGGCGTCCACGGCCGAGTTGCCGCCGCCGATGACCACGACCCGGGCCCCGAGCGAAACGGGGATGCCGAGGTGATGGTCCTTGAGGTACTCCAGAGCTTGGAGGACCCCTTCGGCCTCCTCGCCGGGCACCCCCATCTCGAGGGGTTTATGGGCTCCTGTGGCCAGGTACACGGCCTTGTATCCCTGCCGGAAGAGGTCGTCCAGGGTGAAGTCCTTGCCCAGGGTCATGTTGGTCTTGATGCGCAGGCCGCAGCTCGTGAGGTAGTCGAGGTCCTCCTGGAGGACGTCCTTGGGCAGGCGGTGGTCGGGGATGGTCACTCGGAGCATGCCGCCCGCGACCGGCAGGGATTCGAAGATCCTGACCGGATAGCCTTTCTTGATGAGCTCGTAGCCGGCCGCGAGGCCCGACGGGCCGGCGCCGACGATGGCGACCTTCTCGGCCCGTATGACGGGGAACTTCGTCGACGCGCCCAGGCCCTTGTCCCGGGCCCAGTCCATGACGAATCGCTTCAGGGCCCGGATGGCGATGGGCTCGCCGATCTCCCCGGCCCGGCAGACCGACTCGCAGGCCCGGCTGCAGACCCGGCCGCAGACCGAGGGCAGGGGATTGTCCCTGCGGATGACTTGGAAGGCCTCCTCGAACTTCTTCTGGGCGATGAGGCCGATGTAGCTGGAGGCCTCCTGGTCGATGGGGCAGATGTACTGGCACGGCGCGGAAACGATCTCCTTGCAGACCATGGCCGGGCACTGTTTATCGATGACGTGCTTTTCGTATTCCGCGCGGAAGTAGCGGAGGGTGGACTGGACCGGATTGGCGGCCGTCTGGCCGAGGCCGCAGAGGGAGGCGTCCTTGACCGCGGCGGCCAGCTCCTCGAGGAGACTGATGTCCTCCAAGGTTCCCTGGCCGTCCGTGATCTTGCTGACGAGCTCGTACATGCGCTGGGTCCCCTCGCGGCAGGAGATGCACTTGCCGCAGGATTCGTCGCGGAGGAAGTTGAGGAAGTACTTGGCGATGTCGACCATGCAGGTCTTGTCGTCCATGACGATCATGCCGCCGGAGCCCATCATGGCCCCCGCGCCCGTCAGGCTCTCGTAGTCGACCGGAAGATCAAGAAGCTTGGCCGGGATGCACCCTCCCGACGGCCCGCCGATCTGGACGGCCTTGAAGGCCCGTCCGTTGGGGATGCCGCCGCCGATGCCGTAGATGATCTCGCGCAGGGTGATGCCCATCGGGACCTCGACGAGGCCCGTGTTGTTGATCTTGCCGACGAGGGAGAAGATCTTCGTCCCCTTGCTCGTATCCGTCCCCAGCCCGGTGTACCAGGCCGAGCCCCGGCGAATGATGTTCGGTACGGTCGCCCACGTCTCGACGTTGTTGATGACCGTCGGCGACCCCCAGAGCCCCTTGTGCGCGGGGTAGGGCGGGCGCTGCCGGGGCATGGCGATCTTGCCCTCGACGGAGGCGATCAGGGCGGTTTCCTCACCGGAGACGAAGGCGCCGGCGCCCTGGACGATCTCGAGGTCGAAGTCGAAGCCCGTGCCCAGGATGTCCGTCCCGAGCAGGCCGTACTCCCGCGCCTGTCGGATGGCGATCTCGACGCGCTTGATGGCCAGAGGGTATTCGTGGCGGATGTAGACGAATCCCTTCGCGGCGCCGATGGCCTTGGCCCCGATGACCATCCCTTCGAGGATGGTGTGGGGGTCGGCCTCGAGGACGGAGCGGTCCATAAAGGCGCCCGGGTCCCCTTCGTCGCCGTTGCAGATGATGTACTTCGGCGTCCGCGTCTCCTTGGCGCAGGCCGCCCACTTCTTGCCCGTGGGGAAGCCCGCCCCGCCGCGGCCCCGCAGTCCCGAGGCGGCGATCTCGGCCAGGACCGCTTCGGGGGTCATCTTGGCCAGGGCCTTGCCCAACGCTTCGTAGCCGTCGAAGGCGATGTACTCTTCGATCTTCTCCGGGTCGATCCGGCCGCGGTTGCGGAGGACGATGAGCCGCTGGTGCTTGAAGAACTCAATGTCCCTCATCTTCGGGACGGGCTTGTCCTCGGCCGGGGGGACGTACATCAGCTTCTTGACCGGCCGGCCCTTGAGCAGGTGCTCTTCGACGAGAAGGGGGACATCCTCGACCTTGAGGAGCTGGTAGAAGATACCGTCCGGCTGGACCATGACGATGGGGCCCCGCTCGCAGAAGCCGTTGCAGCCCGTGGCGATGACCTGGACCTCGTCCTGGAGACGCCGCTTCTTGATCTCCTTTTCGAGGGCCTCCTTGATCTTGAAGGACCCGCTGGACACACAGCCCGTGCCGGCGCAGACCAATAAGTGAGCTCGATATTGTTTCAAGGGGCCTCCCTCAGTACATCGTTTCGCTTCCGACGCCCAGGACGAGATCCGCCACCATCTGGCCGCCCAGGATGTGCTGGACGAAAATCTTTTTCATTTTTTCGGGCGTGAGGTCGCCGTATTTCACGGGCGGCTGGTTCTTGAGTTCGATGGTGGCCATGGGTTCGG
This sequence comes from uncultured Eubacteriales bacterium, assembly GCA_964652895.1. Taxonomy (GTDB): domain Bacteria; phylum Acidobacteriota; class Aminicenantia; order Aminicenantales; family Saccharicenantaceae; genus RBG-16-66-30. The sequence continues at coordinate 52,523 of CAZZCH010000011.1, read as the reverse complement.
CGTTGCACAGCCCCGCGCAGCCGGACGTCGTCACGATGACGTCCTGGACCTTGGCCTTGCTGATTTCGTCGAGAAGCGTGTCCATGATCTCGCGGGCGCCGGCGGCGATGCCGCACGTCCCCATGTGGACCGTCACCCGGGCCCGGCCCTGGCCTTCCCGGATCGTCATCAGGGATTTCGTTTTCTCCCGGATCTTGGCCAGGTCCTGGATGCGGAGCTTCTTTTGTTCGGCCATCAGATTTCCTCTCTTTCCGTCACTTTTTCCCGGCCGCCCGTCCGCCTTTTCGAGCGGCGGGCTTGGCGGCGGCCTTCCGCTTTCGCGCCGGAGTCTTCGCCTTGGCGTACTTGCCGAGGATCGGGCCGACCTTCCGGATGGTCGTGTGACCGTAGTATTCGCCGTCGATGACGATGACGGGCCCGATGGCGCAGCAGCCGAGACAGGCGACCGTATCCAGCGTGAACTGGCCGTCCTTGGTGTTCTCCCCGGCCGGGACGCCGAGCCTCTTCTCGGTCTCCTCCAGAATCTTCTGGCCGCCCCGGACGTGGCAGGCCGTACCGAGGCAGACGAGACACATGTGCTTGCCGCGCGGCGTCAGGCTGAACGCTCGGTAGAACGTGGCCACGCCGATGACGTCGATGAAGGGCATGCCCAGGGCCTTGGCGACCTGCCGGAGCGCGTCCGGAGGGAGATAGTTGAAGCTTTCCTGGACGTCGAGGAGGATGGCGATGAGGTTCTTCTTGAGCCCCTGATGCTTCTCGATCAGGTGCCGGACTTTGGTTTCATCGATGTCCAAATCATCCCTCCAGTTCGGGAATTGAAATGCGTCGGCGGGAGTGGTCGCCAAGAGATGGAGCGAAGGGAGACCCTTCAGGACGGATCCGAGGAAGTGCCGAAGGAACGGGCGGTACCAGCTGGCCGACCCGCGGATACCTCAAGAACTCGAGACGTTTGAGACCAATAATTTAATAACTCCAATCTTCCGTCTGAGCCGAAAAACAAGAGAAAATTTATACCAGAACGAGATTGCCATTGTCAAGTCGAAGCTGGCCCGGCGGGACCGGGCTCCGGGTCATCGGTTTCGAGCTCGATCCTCTCGACGACGATTTCGCGCCCCTCGACGATCTCGACCCGCCTCGAGCCGCAGGCGGCGCAAGAGAAATCGGTTTCCTCGCGGACGTCCGTTCCCCCGCAGTCCGGACAACGGATCTTCATGGGGACAAGAACGATCTCGATCCGGGCGCTTTCGGCCAGCGTTCCTTTCTTGTAGGTGTCAAAGGCCGACTCGAGGAGGTCGGGAACGACGCCCGAGAGCTTTCCGACCTTGAGCCTGACCCGGGTGATTTTCCGGGCCCGGTGTTCACGGGCCGCTTCCTCCAGGGTGTCGAAGAGGCTGGCGACGAGCGACAGCTCATGCACCGGCGGACCTCAATCGTCCCAGGGCCTCGATGAAAAAGGCGGCGAGCTCGTCCATGCCGTCGCCCCGGAGCGCGGAAACCGTGAAAACGCGGAGCCCGGACTTGATGGAGAGGGCCTCCGCCGCCGCCTTGGCCGGATCGAACGGGAGATACGGAACGAGGTCCGTCTTAGTCAGGATGAGACAGTCCGCGGACAGGAAGGCCTGTGGGTATTTCGCCGGCTTATCGTCACCCTCCGGGGAGGAGAGGAGGACGCAGCGCAGCTCCTCCCCGAGGTCGAAGGAAGCCGGGCAGACGAGGTTGCCGACGTTTTCGATGAACAGGAAATCGACGTCCGCGGGAACATCGCCGAGGACCTTGCCGATCATCCGGGCCTCGAGATGGCAGGCCCCTCCCGTCGTGATCTGCCAGGCCGGGATGCCCTTGGCCCGGATGCGTTCGGCGTCCCGTTCCGTTTCAATGTCGCCTTCGATGACGGCCATCCTATGACGGCCCTTGAGGCGGTCGACCAGGGCTTCGAGGAGGGTCGTCTTGCCGGAGCCGGGCGAACTCAGGAGGTTGACGGCGAGGATGCCTCGGCCGCGGAGCCCTTGCCGGATCGCCGCGGCGGCCTGCTTGTTCGTGGCCAGCAGGTCCGCCTGGACGAGGATCGTTTTCGTGCTCATGGCCGGACCCCTTTCAGGAAGTCTTCCAGAAAATCGAGGGCCCGGGCCAGGTCCTTCTCGGCTTTCTCCGTCAAGCCCTCTCCGATCGCCCATCCGTGGCCGCGGATGGCCAGGATCCGGGCGTCCGGCCTGCGGTCGTAGAGCTCCGCGGCGATGGCCAGGACCGCCTCCGGTCTCAAGGCGTGGCTCATCGCCGGCATGGCGCCGGCCGCCTCGATTTTGGTGAATGTGAACGGCTTGCGCAGCCCCCGGGCGGCGTCGATGAAGACCACGATGTCGTGCCGGGCGCAGGCCAAGGCATCCTCGATCCCGAGCTGGTAATCGGAATCGCAAACGACCCCCGGGATCGACCGGGCCGACAATCGTTCGGCCGCCGCCGGCCCGAGCCCGTCGTCGCGGCGCCCGGGATTCCCGAAGCCCATCACGAGGATGGTCGCGGCCTGCGCTTTCGCTTTTCGCGGAATCAGCGGACCTCTCTCTGGAGGACGTTGCCCCGCGCGTCGACGAGGGAGACCTCGAGAGGCATCCGGCCAATGGCGTGGGTCGCGCAGCTCAGGCAGGGATCATAGGCCCGAATGGCCACCTCGACGCGGTTGAGCATGCCCTCCGTGATCTCGGGTTTGCCCGCGAGGGTATTCTCGGCGACCCAGTGGACGGCCCGGTTCATGGGCTCGTTGTTGTTGGTGGTCGAAACGATCAGGTTGGCCATGGTGATCTGATCGTCTTCGTTGACGCGATAGTGATGGAACAAGGTGCCCCGCGGCGCTTCGAGGAGGCCCACGCCCTCGGGAACCCTTTTGCCTTTTTTGACCAGCTTGGTGCCCTGGAGGTCCTTGTCGAGGAGAAGCTCCTTGATGACTTCCGCCGAGTGAAGGAGCTCGATGAGCCGGGCCCAGTGCGTGTGGAGCGACATGTTGTTGGGCTTGCCGCCGGTATAGGCCTTGTAGGCCTCGAAGGCCTTCTGGGCGAGCGACGAGGGGATATAGTCGCAGGTGTTAAGCCGGGCCAGGGGGCCGACCCGGTACCAGCCGACGGACTTTCCCAAAGACCTGATGTAGGGGAACTTCATGTAGCTCCAGGAACGGACTTCCTCTCCGATGTAATCGAGATAATCCTGGTAGTCCACGTCGTCGAGGATCTTCCGGCCTTCGGCGTCGACCGCCCGCAGGACTCCGTGATAGAAATCCAGGGCCCCGTCCTTCCGGACGAGGCTCAGATGGTTCGAGGGGAACGCGGCGAAGCCGTCGACGATGTCCTTGTTCTTCCCGTGATAGTCCCGGAAGAGCTCGATAGCCGCCGAGCTCCATTCGATCATCTGGTCGACGTTGAACGGGGCGGCCCCCTTGAGGAAGACATCCCGCTCCTCGGGGCTCAGGTTCTTGTTGATCCCCCCGGGAACGGCGCCCGTGCCGTGGATCTTCTTTCCCGCCGTGGCCAGGATGACCTCCTGTCCGAACTTGCGCAGGAGGACGCCCTGGACGGCCAGGTCCTTGTGGAGGATGGCCAGGCCGATGACGTTCCTTATAGCCGGATCGGCGTCCATGCCCAGGATGAAATCGGGCGCGGAGAGATGGAAGAAATGCAGGGCGTGCGACTGGAGCATCTGGCCGTAGTGCATGAGGCGGCGCATCTTTTCGGCCGTCGCGGTGAGCTTGCCGGGCCCGACGCCGACGATGACGTCCATGGCCTTGGCCGCGGCCAGGTGGTGGCTGACCGGGCAGATGCCGCAAAGCCTCTGAACGAGGACCGGGGCCTCCCAGTAGGGCCGGCCCTGGACGAAGCGCTCGAAGCCCCGGAACTCGACGATGTGGAAGCGGGACTGCTTCACCTTTCCGGCGTCATCGAGGTGGATGGTGACTTTGCCGTGGCCTTCGATCCGGGTCACGGGTTCGATCGTGATCTTTCTCGCCATGTTCGTTCACCCTTCAGTCAAACTTGATCATTTCGTACGTCAGGTTGAGCGGCCGCCCTTCGACCAGGGCCGTCAGGGCTTCCCAGATGAGGTCGGCGGAGGGCGGGCAACCCGGCAGGAAGTAGTCGATCTTGACGACTTCGTGGCAGGGGTAGACCTTATCGAGGATGATGGGCAACTCCGCGTCGTTGGGGATCATCCGGTCCTCCGGGGCGACCGTGGGGCTGTTCATGTAGGCCTCCACCAGGCATTCCTTGACGGGGATGCCGTTGCGCATGGCCGGCAGGCCGCCCATGATGGCGCACTCGCCGAGGGATACCAGGACCTTGCAGTTCTTCCGGAAGGACCGCAGGTTTTCGACGTTTTCGCTGTTGCAGCAGCCGCCTTCGATGAGGCCCACGTCGACGGGCTTGGTGAATTTCTTGATATCGTTGATGGGGGACTTGTTGAACTCGACGAGCTCGATGAGCTTGAGGATGCGGTCGTCGATGTCGAGGATGGACATGTGACAGCCGAAGCAGCCAGCCAGAGAGGCGGTGGCGATGACGGGTTTGCTCATGATCTCACCTTACTCGTTTTTCCTGGGTATCGCTGCCGATCGGAGTCTTGTCGAACTTGCGGCGCCCGATGGGAACCTCGAAGCCGACCTCTTTCCGCAGGATCGCCCCCACGGGGCAGAGTTCCATGGCCCGGCGGGCTTCCTCCTCCGACAAGCGTCCGGCCAGCTCGACGTCCAATTCTATTGTAACATGCGGGCCGCGGCGGACCGCGGCGAAGATCTTTTTTCCGTCCTTGGCCCGGATGCCCCGGACGCAGCGGAGGCACTGGATGCAGCGGTTGCGCTCGAGGATGATCTTCGGGGCCCGGGCGTCCAGCCCTTTCTTCGGGAAGAGGTAGGGAAAGCGGGGCGCCATCATCTGGTAGCGGTAGGCCAGGGCTTGCAGTTCGCAGTTGCCGCTCTTTTCGCAGGTCGGGCACATGTGGTTGCCCTCGACGAACAGCATCTCGATGAGGGCCCGCCGCATGTCCTCGAGGTCGGGGGCCGTGTTTTCCACGGCCATCCCTTCGGTGACGGGCTGAGTGCAGGCGGCCATGAAACGTCCGCCGACCCGGACCGTGCAGATCCGGCAACTACCGACGGGCTTCAGGCCTTCGAAATGACAGAGCGTCGGGATGTAGACGCCGTTGGCCTTGGCGGCCTCGGCGATCGTCTGGCCGGGTTTGGCCAGGCAGGGCTTGTCGTCGATGGTGAATCGGATCTCAGTCATGGAGGGACTCCTTGCATTCGGGCTGGCGGTTGGCGGCCGAACAACCTTCCTGGATGGCCGCCGTGAGGTCGAAATCCGGGACGAAAGCCGTCCCCTTCTGGATCCTCGCTTCGTAAAGCCCGCGGAAGTTCTTGAGAGTGGTCAGGATCGGGTTGGGAGAGGTCTGGCCGAACCCGCAACGGCTCGTGCTCTTGACGAGCTTCCCCCAGTCCTCGAGGTCCTTCAGGTCCTGCTCGGAAGCCCGTCCCTGGATGACCTTATCGAATTTTCTTTTAAGGAGGACGTTGCCCGCCCGGCAGGGGACGCACCAGCCGCAGGATTCCTCGATGAAGAAGTCCATGAAGTTCCCGACGGCCTCGAAGATATCGCGTTCGGGACCGAAGATGATGATCGAGCCGCCCGTCGCCAAGTCGGAGAAACAGATCTTCCGGCCGAACTCGGCGCTTGAAATGCAGTTCCCGGATGGCCCGCCCACCTGGACGGCCTTGGCTTCGGGGGCCCCGGCCATCTCCAGGAGCTCCTTGACGGTCGTCCCGAACTCGACTTCGTAGACGCCCGGCCGGTCGCAATCGCCCGATATCGAAAGGAGCTTGGTCCCGGCGGACTTGGGGGTCCCCAGGCCCTTGAACCACGCGGCGCCGCGGACGATGAGCTGGGCCGCGGCGGCCAGGGTTTCGACATTGTTGACGGTCGTCGGCTGACCCAAGTAGCCGAACTGGACGGGGAACGGAGGCCTGTCCCTCGGCTCGCCCCGCTTGCCCTCCGCCGACTCGAGGAGGGCGGATTCTTCGCCGCAGATGTAGGCCCCGGCCCCGGACTTGATGACGACGTCGAAATGGAAGGAGGGGGAGCCGGCGACGTTCCGGCCGAGGACGTGTTCGCGGCGGAGTTCTTCGAGGACGGATTCGAGATGGGGCTTGAGGTAGGAATATTCGGACCGGAGGTAAAGGACCCCTTCCTTGGCGCCCACGGCATACCCGGCCACGGCCATGCCTTCGAAGAGGAGCCGCGGGAGCTCCGTCAGGATGACCCTGTCCTTGAACGTCCCGGGTTCGCCTTCGTCGGCGTTGCAGACGACATAACGCTCGGCGGCCTTCTCCCGCCGGCAGAACTCCCATTTGAGCCCTGTCGGGAAGCCGGCCCCGCCCCGACCCATAAGGCCGGACTTCTTGACCTCTTCGATCACCTGCTCGGGCGTCATGGCCGTGATCTTGCGGACGGCCGCGCCGGACTCATGGTCGGCGAAGAGGACGGCCCCCCGTTTCCGGATGTTATTGGAGACCATGGAGCGGACGAGGGCCGACTGGTTCGTCCCGTCTCCGTATTCGAGGACCTGGTCCCTGGCGGACGTCCCGGCTTTTAATCCCCGGACGATGGCCCGGGCCTTGTCGGGGGTCAGGCAGGTGAAGACCACGCCGTCGACGATGGCCGACGGCTCCTGGTCGTTCATCCCGATGCAGGCGGTCGGGAACAGTCCGATCCGACCGTCCGGAGAGACCTCCCCGAGCCGGCATCCCGCCTCGTCCTCGAAGGCCTTGGCCACGGCGGCCCGGCCTTTCATCCAGGAGGTGATCGCATTGTTGAGGTAGATCGTCGACCTTCCTCGCGGGGACAGGGAAAAGAAGTGGTAGAAGGTGACGGTTCCCCGGACTTCGGCCTCCGAAAGCTTGAGATGCCGGGCGATCTCGGAGACGGCCTCCGTAGGGACGTGACCGAAATGCGCCTGGACGTCCCGGATGATGTCCAGGAGACCCGACGGGTCCTTGGGATGCCGGAGCACGATGTCTTTTTCTTTCGCCATGGTCACACTCCGTTATCAGGTTTTAAGCGGTGTAGTGTAGCACAAAATGATATCAAGGAAAACCAGCCCCGTCGGCCGGAACAAAAAGGCTTGATTTTTGCTCTGGAAAAAGGATAATATTCTAATAGAGTGATTTCGGACGAATACAGGAAGGAGGAACAATGAGGAAAAAGACTTTTTTCGTGATCGGACTTCTGGTCGCGTTTCTGGCCATCCAAGGGTGCACGTCGAAACCTGAGAAGGGCCTTCTCTCCAGGTATTTCAACGCCGTCACGCTGAACGACAACGACACGATGTCGAGCATGGCCTTCGAGCCCTTCCAGCCCGAAATGACCTCCTGGCAGATCGTCAGCATCGGCGAGGAGAAGATCGAGCCGGCCAGCCTGCCCGACCTGAACAAGGCGGAGATCGAGGCCAAGAAAGCCCAGGACGCCCAGATCGGCCCGACGATCGACGCCGACACGCTCCTCAAGGACGCCCAGTACGAGAAGGACACGTCCCGGTCCGCCGCCGGCAAGGCCGCTGCCCAGAGGAAGATCGACGAGCTTCAGGTCAAGTACGACGCGGAGAACGCCAAGATGCAGGCCTTCAAAAAGGCCTATAATGCCGCCAAGGCCGCCGCTGCCGCGGAAGAGGAGATGAGCATATTCTCTCTCGCCGTCCGCGACCTCGTGAACATCCGTGAACTCACCGGGAACGTCCATTCCAAGGAAGTCGAAGTGGCGATTACGACCAAAGCCGGCGGGGCCAAGAACTACCGGCTCTACATGAGGCAGTATCTGCTCCAGGACGAGGTCAACAAGATCCCCCATCGCGGCCAATGGAAGATCATCAGGTTCGAGCCCCTCTCCTGAGGGACTCTGGCTTTTCCCGGCGGTTGTTGACTCTTTCCCCCCTATCACTATAATAGTGTCTTTTCTGGGCCGTTAGCTCAGAGGAAGAGCACCGGCCTTTTAAGCCGGGTGTCGCTGGTTCGAGTCCAGCACGGCTCACGTTATCGCCCCTGTCGTCTAGAGGCCCAGGACACTGCCCTTTCAAGGCGGCAACACGGGTTCGAATCCCGTCGGGGGCGCTTCCCCTCATCCCGTGGTCGGCCGTCTTCAGGATCGGTCCGGCTCTTGAGCCGACTTCCCGGCTTCCCCCCGCTGCTCCGCGGCGGTGCGGCTTTTTCTGTAGAGCCGGAAAGCGTAGACGGCCGGAAGCTCGTAGAGCGTGATGATGACCGGGGAGAGGATGAGCCAGTAAATATTGAAATTCCGGGCGAAGACCCAAACGAAAGCGCCGACCCCGGCCAGCCCGAGGACGATGGAGGCGACGAGATACGGACCGGCACCGATTTTCAGCTTGGGCATCTTCATTCCTTCTCCGCCGAGCGGTCCTTTCAAGGCAGCAACATGGGTTCGAATTCCGTCGGGGGCGCTTCCCCCCGAGAAGAGTGATCTATTAAGATATTTCGCAGAAATACACCTCCGTGTATGCTCCGGCGCATTTCTGCCTCCTCCGCTCGCTGACGCTCGCTACGGGATGGGCGGTGCAGGGCTCGAACCTGCGACCCCCGGTTTGTAAGTGCGCTTATCAACTTTCTGTTCCGCCGTTCTAATTATACATATATGAGTACGTTGCGCAAGGTTTCTGTTCCGGCGCAGGAGAGGGCCTTTCCGGAATCCTTTCCGAAATTGCCCCGTTTTCGGTGAGTTTCGCCACCGCTCGGCGCTGATTGTCTTCGCTGCTGTGGGCGTACCGCATGGTCATCTCGATCCGAGAATGGCCCATCAACTTCTGGACGGTGACGATGTCGACGCCCTGTTCGACGAGCCGGGTCCCGAAGGTATGCCGGAGGTCGTGGAAGCGGAGTCCATGGATCTCCGCCTTCTCACAGGCCGCGTGGAAGGCCGTCTTGACGTCCCTGACGTGGGTCTTCGTCCTCGGGCTGTAGAAGAGGAGGTCGTGGGCGTGGGGGATCGTCCGCAACGCGTCCACGGCAACGGTGTTAAGCGGGATGAGCCGCTTCTTCTTTCCGCCCTTCGTGTTCCTGGCCTCGAGCTCGATCTGGCCTTCGGGCAGGTTGATGTTCTTCCACCGGAGCGAAAGGATCTCGTTTCGGCGCATGCCCGTGTTGAGCGCGATTAGGATGATGGCCCTGAGCCGCTTGGACGCCGCGGCCAGCAGGCGAGGCTCCTCTTCCCGCGTCAGCGGGCGGTTGACGGGGTCGTTCTCCGCGTACCGCTTGATGCCCCGCACGGGATTCGTCGCGGCGTGGCCCCAGCCGATGGCCTTGGTGAAAACGTGGGACAGCGTTCCGAGTTCCCGGTTGATCGTCGGCCCGTCGACCTTCTCGAACCGCTTGTCCTTGTACTCGTCGATCCGGAGCTCGGTGATCTCCGAAACGAGGCGGCCCTTGAATGCCCGCTTGAGATGGTCGAGCGATAGCCGCGCCCGGCTCCAGGACCGCTTCGTCGAAGCCTCGAGCTTGTAGTACTTCTCGGCCAGGTCGGCGAAGGGGATGTCGGTGATCGGCGAGGCCAGCCCGTGCTTCCTGTCGAGGAGTCGTTTTCGGTGGACGGCCATCGCGCCCTCGGCCTGCTCCTTGGAATTGTCGACGACGCGGATGTAGCGCTTGCCGTCGAACCAGAAGTCGTAGGCCCATTTGCCGCTGTCGGTCTTCCTGACGTTCATCGCATTCTCCTCTCTGAAATAAAAGCGGGGGACCGGCGGGGTGATGGGGATAGTTGGCCAGAACGGCCGAGGCGCTCGGTCCCACCGCTCGCCTTCATCTTCCTTTTTTCGATCTTATTCAGCGCCCGGTGAAGCGCCTTATCGAACGACCTTTGCAGGAACGGGTACTCGCACGCGAGGATGAAGAACGACCGCAACTCCTCGTCGGTCAGGACGATCGACTCGCCCCAAACCGTGAAGACGTGGCCCCCGCCGTCGCCGGGTTCGAGCCGGACATGCTCGGAGTTCACGGCCACCTCTTATCGCCCGATTGCCAGGAATGAGGCCGCCCAAGCAAATAGACGGCATCCCGCAGCTGGGCAAGCCGCTTCGACGTGATGGCCGCCGCGACGACCAGCCCCAGCGCCACACCGGAGAAAAAAATCGCGAGTGTCGTCGGCGTCACGTCTAACATACCCGCCTCCGATTCCGGCGGCCCCGAAGTATCAGGGCGGTCCAAAACCGTTGGAGGATGACGGCGCCGAGCATTGCGTAAAATATGTTCATAACGTCCCCCTCTTCCCGGAATTGATGAATGCGACGAGGTCGGATTCCGTGATGTGCCACCTGCGGCCGCCGGGGAGCTTGAACGCTGTCAACCGGCCCTCGCGGATCCAATGGATGACGGTCGACCGCGACGAACCCAGCGCGGCGCAGACGGCCTTGATGTTGTAAAGCTTTTCGATTCTTGTCGCTTCCATCTTGCCTATCCTTGTACATATTCAATCATATATACGCATGCTTGTCAAGCTTTTTCTTAGGCTATTTTTATCTGCTTTAAATTGTTATAATTAGGGCATGGAATACGGGGAATACATGAACAAAGGGGAGGTCGAAAAGTACCTCCGGATCTCGAAAAGCTCCGTGGGGAACCTCATGCGCGCAGGGCTGCCTTTTATCAAGATCGCGAAGGGGCGGTCCGCCCGAGTGATCTTCCGCAAGGTCGACGTCGACCGCTGGCTCGAGTCCAAGGTCCAGAAGAAGAAGTAGGGGACCAGGGACGGCAGCGCCGGGTACGCGCTCCCAACGTGCCGGAGCCCCAGTCCCGTACATTGTTATTTCCTCAAATTTTTATCAGAGGGTTCCGTTTTGGATCCAAATATTTCGCGCCGGGGGGCTCGTTCTTGTCCCGCTCCGCTTCGGCCTTCTTCTCCTCGGCCACCCGCTTCTCAACCTCGGTGCGATGATGCCAATCGTTTAAATCGTCGGGCGAGTAGATATCCTCGGGTTTGATCGCCTCGTCTTTGATGAGCTTGATGATTTGCTCTTTCGTCACAACTTGGTCATTCATGGTGTTATCCTTTCACTTCACGCCGAGCTTCATCCGAAGCCGGTCGAGTTGCCGTTCTTCAGCCGCCCGCGCAGGGGCCTCGGCTTTCCACTTTAGATACTTGGCCGTCTCGGATTCGAGCCACGCCTTCTCTTCGTCGGGCGAGACGGGACGGAGCTGCCCACCACTCAATCGTTGCATCATATTGCAGCTTGGGCAGGGGTTCGTCGTCTGATCGGCCTTGACCCAAATGTGGACGCCGCACTTGCCGCACACGGCCAGAACGCGGTCTCCGGAAATCCGCGTGCCATCGGGTAGCACCCGCCATGCGCTCTTGGTCACCTGCTCCCTGCGGGCGGCGACGGCTGCACGGAAGGCGGCGAGTTCTGCAGGGCTGGCGTAGGTGGATAAATACGCATCGTCTCGAATTTGACTCTCGCCGATTTGCGGGCCGCGATTCCACGGCCCCGGTTTCGCCTCCGCGACTTCAGCCCGGCCTTTGCTTTCATCCGTGGTCACGTGACGCAGGGCCACGCGCCCACCCTCATCGGCTTTCTCGGCTGCCGCCGCCTTTGTTTTTTTGCTCATGTCTTTTCTCCTAGATAAAATATGTTGAGCGGGAATCCGGCCAGACGGGAAGAAGGCCGCCTAGGGAACACCGGACCCCGCTCGGTTTGTTTTGATAGTAAAGGAGCCGACCCGGCCCGGACGCATTCGGTCGCGAGTTTCTCGCTAGTAAATCCGGGGCAAGCGCCAGGTCGGCCCCCATTTTAGCTCCTGCCCCAAAACGGGAAATTAGCGTCGCGGCACCCCGCCCCGTCCGGGGACACGTCGCCGATCATCCTGATGGTCGCGCCCTGCCCGGCCGACTGAGACGCGAGGACGGCGGCACCGCAAGCGGAGTTCGCGAGGTCATCGTGGCCGTTCCGCAAATGATCGATCTTGCACCCCGACGAGGTATTCTGCTTGAACAGGCCCATGAGCTGCGCCCGGAGCTTCGCCGACGTCGGCAGGGCGACAACCTCGCGGTTGGCGAGAATGGCGAACTGAGCATAGATCTCCGACTTGTTGAGGTCGGAGGTGTTGACGCCGATCTTGTGCGGCTGGAACTGGTCGGCGATCCAGGCGATGGCGTGATTGTCCTGGGTGATGGAGCGGATTCGGTACCGCTCACAGACGCGGGCGACCTCCGCGATGACGTCCTTCGGCGCGAACGGTGGGGCGAACTCGACGAGGTAGTCGACGACGGCGCCCTCGTCCTCTGTATGCGCCACGGCGAATGTAAAGCTGTCGCCGCCCTTCCTGAGCCCCTCGCTCGGGTCCGCGAAGCCGTAGTAAGACTTCCGCTTGTCCGGTGCGATAGCGTCGTACTGCCCCGCCTGCGCCTTGTCGATCAGCTCGACCGGCAAATAGGACGCGATGTCTTCCCGTTCCATCGCCCCGAATTCGGAATTGAACTCGGCCTCGGACATGTCGCCGTATTCCTGCCGGAGTCCCGCCTCGGTCAGCAACGGATTCATCCTCCAGGTCGGCATGCGCCAGAACAGCGTCGGGCCGGGCTTCCCCCAGCATTGGCTCTTCGTCCAGAGCAACCCCTGGCGAACATATGGCGTCGAGATCCCGACGATGAGCGAATTCTTGATGTTCGCCGTCGCGGGTTTCAGGGCCGTGTAAATTTCCTGGTCGACGTTCGCGGACTCCGCCTCGAACCGGAAAAAGGCCAGCTCTTCCAAAATAATCAGGCCGCACGACCAGCCGCGCGACGATCGCCAACTCGCGGGTTTGACGGTGATAATCGTGCCGTTCTTGAGCTCCACCGATTCCTTCCCGCTGCGGGCGACGAGGTGCCTGAACGGCTTCATGTCCAGGATCGCTTGGATGTACCGCAAGATGACCTTGCCCTGCTCGAGCGTCGGGCTGACGATGAAGATCTGCGGCTGCTCCCCGCCCTGAAGATCCTTCTGCCAGTCGCCCCAGAGGCCATAGGACACGGCCGTCAAAGCGGTCACCGTCGACTTCCCTCCGCGCCGTCCCACGCAGATGAAGAGTTCCCGCAACCGCTCCGCCGGCAACGACGACAGACCCGTCGCCTCGTGGAATAACGCCATCTCTGCGGCCGAGAGATCGGTCCGGCCGGCCAGCACCTTAAACAGAACGCCCCAGCTCGACCAGGACTCCAACCCGCCCTTGAAGTACGGGGCGAACCCCGCCGGCGAGCACAACGCTTGATAGATGTCTGGGACGCTCATCCTGCCCTCAGCCGGGCGATGACCCGCGACAGCCAGGAGCCGCGCTTTACGGGCTGGTCAGCCTTCGGCGTCGACGCCTCCTCTGCCTTGCGCCCGGAACGCTCCCCACGACGGCGCAGGATGCTCTCACGGAGCGAGGGCTCGGCCTGTTCGAGGAGCTCGTCCGACTTGGCCCGAGACATGGCCCCGCCAATGAAACGACGTTCCTCGCCGCTCAACTCGAACGGGCCGGACGGTGGACGCTCCAGGCGATCGCCCGTCTGCGCGACGTGCTTGAAGACCTTTATCTTGTCACTAGTCATGGTTTCCTTCTCAACGACTCGACCAGCCACGGCTCACTCGCCGACCCTCCGGACGGGCGATGGTTGTCACCAGGACCAGGCTCGGGCTGCCGATGCACGACCTCGATGCGGAGGTGCGCCCTGTTCACGAGCTCCACCAGCGCGACGGCAGTCTCCATGAACTTCCCCTCGTTCCCCTCCAGGCTTGCCGGCCAGCGGCCAACCGAGACGGCCTGCTCGATCCACTTGATCATCCGGTCCCTGCCAACGGTCGGCGTCATCCCTTCAGCCATGTTCGCCCCCTCAAGCCGTTGGCGTCGCCCCGCCGGATGGCTGCCGCGATCTCCGTCGCCCACCACGACATGGCCCGGCAGCGTGGTGAACAGAACTCCTGATGCGGCTGTTTGCGATGGAAGCCCTTCAGGCAGACCGGACACTGCCCGCGACTTTGCCCTAGGGACGTGCCGTTCGCCCCGCCATGCGGCGTTAACGCCCTATTACTGGGCTTCCTGGGCATCGCCAGACCTCCTCCGCTTCTCCGCCTCAACGTCCTGGATCGTCAGGCACGCCGCTTCGATCCCCTCGTGACGAGCCTGCCCCGGCGGAAGCTTGCTCAACGTGGCGATGCTGTCCCGCGCCATTTGCCCGATCCTGTCGAGCCCGTCGTCGGTCGACGTCTCGATGATGCGCGGCAGGTCATCGGGGCGGAACTCCTGGAGCTGCGCCTTGCCGTCATTAGAAGGCGACATCGGCGTCGTCCTTCGCAGGTGCGTCACGCTTCTCGGCCTTCGCGATGTAGAGCACGAGATCCGGGTCGCTGTCCTTCTCGTGGTATTTGTTTTTGAAGATCAAGATGTTCGCGCCCAGGCCCAGCTTGCCCTGGTAGAACGTCGACCCGTCCTTCGCGTCCTTCTTCCAAAGTCCCGTCAGTTTGATCATGTCCATGTCAGTCCTCCTATTAGATTCATCGCCTCAGAATGGAACGTCCAGAGCCGTGGGCTTTGCCGGCGGCTCAGTCCATTCGATATCCCCGTTCTGCCCGTCGTATATCGCTTTGCCGAGGGCCTCCGACAGCAACGACTCCTGGAATTTGCCCAGCAACCTCAGGTACTCCTGCATCGCGACGAGAAATTCTTTGTCGGACGTAGCCCCGCGCATCCACCCGTGGAAGTCCCCACGCATACGGGATACTAGGCTGCCCTCCTCGAACTCCCACAGCTCCCCCGCCAGCCAGGCCGGGATCCGGTAGGTCCGCGACGCGATCTCCGCCGCTTCCTTCTTATCCTTCGCGCGGGCCTGCTGCTCGAGCTCGTAATCAATCTCCGCTTCGCCATGATCCCCGGGCACCGCGCCCATACCAGGTAGGTTGTTCTCGCGGATGATCTCGTTGATCCGAGCGTGCCTCCGGTTAACTGCCTCTACGGCTCGCTGGTAGGCCGCCTCCTTCTTTGCGCGACGACGCTCTGCCCGTTCCCCTCCTCTGCCAAGCATCCATTCGAGTGCGTCCAAGTATCCCCGGAAGGTCCCCGCGATCCACGACGGGTCCGGACCTGGCCGGTCATCGTCATAATCAGTTATGCGGGCCTCCGCCTCCACCTCGGCCATGCGGGCCTTCACCTCGTCCATCGTCTTGCCCCACGCCTTCCCTTCGACCGGCTCAGGGCCAGCCTCGAACACCTTCTTCTCTTGTTCAGTCATTGTTGTCTCCTTCCGTTGTAGGATTGTCGCCCTCGGGGGCGTTGTCAGCGTTGCCCTGGGAAGCCCTGGCGGCTTCCTGGGCCTCGAACTCGGTGACGATCTTCGCGCCGAGCTGTTCTGCCGTCAGCAGCCCCTCGCCCTGCCTTGTCTTGGCCCGTTCCTTGACCCATCCCTCGAGCATCTGCGTCGCCAGCCTGACCTGGTTGCAGTAGCTGATGTACCCCTTCGATAGGGCAGGGTTGAGGAAGCCCTGGGGCTTATCTATCACGCCCTTCTCCTTGACGTACTCCTCGATCAACCTGACGATGCCCAGGGCCGTGATCAGCCGATCGAGCATCACGACCTCGGGGGTGGTCATCCCCGCCGCGCCGCCCAGATCCTGGACGAAGCCCGCCCGGACGGCGGTCAGGTACTTCCCCACGTGGTCACGCCCTGCCGGCAGCTTGCCCGTCACGAGGAGGGAATATCCACCGTGTTTCAGGGGTCCATGCTGCCCGCGCTTTCGCTTGATTTCAGCGGGTTTGCCCATGATTTGTAATCCTTTCATTGTCAACTGTTTGCATTTCCCGATTGCCCGTAGTTGGATAGAAAACCGGAAAGGTCGCGTGACGTCTCAATGCAATTCTCCCCATATAAAGCGGCTTCCGAGCATCGGTGTGGATATCCGGTGCTTGGAGCCGGTGTCCCCGTTTATCTTGGGAGCATGCCGAGGGTCGGAAGGACGCCTGTTTGAGAACCCTTCCTGCGGCGGTAGAGGCGTCAAGAAGCTCACATTCCCACCCACCTGCCACTTGAGCCACTTGAGCCACTTGAGCCCCTTGCCCTTCAAGAGTATCAAGTAGACCAAGTAGCTCTAGTAGTGTGTGTATAGAGACTCTTGAGCCCCTTGGCTTCCCCGCGACTGTCAATTTGGTGCCTCCTCGCCGCAGATGACCCATTTCTTGCCGTCCTCGGTCTCCTCGTAGCCCTCGTAGCCGCCGCAGTAGCTGTCGCCGCTGCTTGAGCAGCAGGAGACCTCGCCGCCGTGGATGCAGCCATCGGGCCGGATCGTCATCAGCCCCTCGCTGCCGTAGGGTTTGACCTCGACGCGTCGTTGTCTCACTCGTCCTCCGACGTGAGGCGCTCATTCATCTTTGCGGCGGCGTTGTCCCAGAAGATGATGCGGAAGACGCACTCTTCATAGTCGCGGTCCCAGAAGCGGCAATAGCGCAGGTTCTCGGGGATGTTCGGCGACCTCTCGGGGTTCACGACATCCCAGCACGGCTTGCGGGTGAGCGGGCAGAATGGCTCGCACAGGCGCTTGTCGAACCCCTCGGTGGTCTGTTCTTCTTTTGGGAGTTCGTCCCAGGGTTTCAGTTTTTCCATAGTTTTCTCCTCATGGTTTCACCCATGCCCAGTATGTGAGGCCACCGCTTTCGGTGAATTTCTCGGACTTAAAGCCGGCGGCCTTCTTAGCTCGTTTGAGCGTGGCCGAGGAAATGAGTTTGGCCTTAGCGGCGGCTTCGACCTCGGTGGACGGCACCACCTTCCGGTTCCGGAAGAAGATATCGAGCCACGCCACGGCCTCGTCGCGATCGGTGGGATCGGGACCTCGGGTTGGGTTGAGGTGCTCGTCGACATTGACGGGTGTGCGGGAGACGTTTATATCGAGCTTTCCGTCGTTGATGCGGAACTCGAGCTGTGGTGGGTCGCAGGCGGCCAGGTTGGCCTTGAGCGGGATGATGTGGCGCAGGGGCGGGTCGTCCTTGTCGCGGAACACCATGAATGCGGCGCGGCACTTACCGAGCCAGCCCGAGGTCGTCCCGCCGGCGCGGTAGATGGCGTTGAGGGCCTGGCTCTTATTGAGGTGGCCGACCAAGACGAGCGCGATGTTCAACTTGGCGGCGAGACGGATGAGCGGGGTGAGCATAGCGCGGACTTCTTCGCTGGCGTTGGGGTTGATTTCTCCCGAGAAGTCGATGGCGGGGTCGATGACGAGGAGCCTGACGTCGCTATGACGCGTGAGGTCGCGCTCAAGGCGTTCGAGCCCTTCGGGTGTGGAGAGGTCGAGGTGGATAGGGTTCTCGGGGTTGTAGGCGATGATCATGGCCGGGTCGCCGCCGAGCGAGTCTATGCGCGGGCGGATGGTGTCGGCCAGGTCGTCCTCGACGGTGATGTAATAGGTCTTCGCGATTCCGATGCCACAGCTGTCGTCTGGCCACTTGAAACCCTTGCTGAGTCGCGCGGCGATATCGAGGCAGAACCATGTTTTTGCGCAACCTGGGTCTCCGCAGACGAGCGTAGCGCGGCCCAGCGGAAAGAAGTTTTCCCAGAGCCAGGGGACGTCTCTGGGCTCGACCTCGGAGAGAGTGCGCGAGAGGGGGGCGTTGTCGCCGCAGCGCTTCTCGTTTGCTAGGATGCCGTAGAAGGCGTCCATCTTCTTCTCGTCGGTCGGGTACTGGCTGATATAGTCGGTGATGTCGTACTCGTAGTCCTTAATGGGATCCTTGCCGGGGATAGTGAGGATGAAGACGTTCTCGGCGACCTTGGCGATCTCGGAAGCCGCAGCCTCGGCTTCCTTCTCGTTCCCGATGTCGTAGATGATGCGGACGTTCTTCCCCTTGAAGAAGGGCAACGTCTCCTTGAACTTGTCACCCTTCCCTCCGTCGGCGCTGGTGGCCGGCATACCGAGAGCGGCGAGGGTCTCGGCGTCCCGTTCGCCCTCTGTGAGGATTAGGTCCTTCGAGCCGTTGATCTTATCGAGGCGGTAAAGGACGTGCGGGTGCCGGCCCTTGCCGCCGACCCACCGGCCGCCTTCCTCGTGCGAGTACGTCCATTCGTTCGGTCCCCACTTGACCTTCTTGTATACGACGGCGCCGCTCTCGTCGCGGTAGGGGTGCTCGCGGAGCGGGACCCGCTTCTCGTCGCGGATGCCCTCGAGCTCGCGGATCCGCTTGCCTGCTCCCTTGAAGTCGAGCTTCTCCTGGCGCATGACAAAGTCGTAGATGGTTCCCTTGGCGTCGCAGGAGTAGCATTTCCAGCCCCAGGTCCCGTCGTCCTGGAAGATCTCGAGGCTCGGCTTCTTGTCGGGGTGAAAGGGACAGAGCAACATCCCATTGCCATTCGAGCGCAGGTTGTAGTTCCGGTCGACGAAGGAGCGGAGGTCGATCGCCTTGAGTGGATCGGGATTCATTCTCGCCGCTCCTTGTCTTCTCGGAGCTTGTCAAACGCCTCCGCGAGCTTCCCCCGCCATTCGTCGCGGAACGCGTCGGCGTCTGCTGCAGCCTCGTCGACCATGCGGGGGTCGATATAGGATTCGACGGCGGACGTGATGATTTCCCTGGCGCCCTCGTCCGGCAGCGCCTCCCATTGATAACCCTTCTTCTCGTAGCTCTCGGGGATCTCGTACCGCTCAGCCTGTTCGTCCGTGAGACCGCACCATACGATCTCGAACGGCGCGGAACACCAGCGGCGGACGTCCTTCTCGATGGAGTCCTTGATTGTATGGCCGGCCGGATCGGCGTCCCCAAAGTAGAGGATCCGGATCGGAATGTCATAGCGATTGGCGGCCCGTTCGAGGCGCTTCGCGATCTTCCACTTGTACGGGATCGACGCCGTGCCGCCCATTGGGACGAGGTCGATCTCCTCGGTGTAATGCGCGAACTGGCTGGTCATCGCATTGGCCTCGAACCAGAGTTCGATATAGTGTTCTTGCCGATAGAAGTGGTCGAAGGGGATGTTCGCGGCGTCGAGGACCAGGCTCTCCATCGCCTCAATGGCGCCGTACTCGTCGCTGCACCCGCCGGCGCGGATGACGAAGTCGCGGCCCTCGTCCTCGAGCGTGTCCGGGCGCCAGCCGCCCTGGTTCGTATGACGAGCCCGGCTCATCAGCTTCCCGAACTTGTTCTCGTAGTCGTCCTTGGTTCGATAAAAGCCGTCCTGGAGAAGCCGGTAGAAAAGCCAGCGGAGGCTCACCTTGTACGGCACGGACTGGACGTGAGCCCAGCCGGCGTCAAGGATCTTCCTCTCTCGCGGGCCGAGCCGAATCCATGGAGTCCGCTCTTGGTCGTACTTCTTCCGCTTCGGTTTATGCGCCACGGCGCATGGGTAGGGTGTTTTCGTTGGCGCGTACAACGGACAACTCCGCGATCAGATCGACGGCCAGGAGGTGCCGGCCACGGCCGCGCGGGCGTCCTTCACGGACTGGATTTTGGCCTCCAGCGCGATTTTGTCCACGCGTACGCCGAGCCCCGGTAATTTGAAGCTCGGCAACTGGCCCAGGCGGTGCATCTTGTAACAATGATGCGTGGCCAGACCGAGGTAGGTGGCGACTTCCGAAATTTTCAGCCACCTCCGGCTGTCGGGGACGGGACGGAGTGCGACTGGCGCCGGTCGGCTTGACTTTGCCTTCGGCTTGGTGGTACTCTTTTTACGGAGTGTTTGGGTACCCATTACTCTCGCTCCTTTGGCCTGCCGCCACCGGCTGTTCTAGCAGCCGGAGCCCTGGCGGTGGGCCGAATTAATTTATGGGCTCGGTATCACCGGCCCTTTCCTACGACCTTTTCCAGACGCTCGTGCGCTCGCTTATTCCTCTCGATGGCCCGAAGGAGACTCCGAACCGGCCGGGCGATCTTCCTTTCGATTGGATCCAGGCTCTTGTCCGCCCGCTCGACGATTTCTCGCATCCGTTCTTCTCTCTCGGGGTTGATTTTGGAGTTGGTCATGGTGTCCTCTTGTTGTCCATTTTGCGCCCCCCTGATGTGCCATGAATCCCCCCAAAAGGGGATTGCAAAGGGGGTGTTATGGTGATTCGGGCTAGCCTCTAGGGGTGACCCACCGCCGTCCTGCGCGGCCGTGGCAGTTCCGACCTTTCCGTAATTCTTTCCAAAAGTGAACCTGTACAGGCTAGCGCGGTACAACTTAGGGCAATCACTTCTGGGCAGACGGGGATCCCCCAAGTCGTTTATTTTCTCGGGGGGAAAGGGGACTGGGCGGTGCAGGGCTCGAACCTGCGACCCCCGGTTTGTAAGACCGATACTCTACCTCTGAGCTAACCGCCCGCCGCGCCGGCGGCCTCCCGTCCGTCCGGGCGCCCCTAGGGTAGAGTAAACCCCCTACCCTGTCAACCCCTGGAATTCCCGGCCTGCCGGCTTCGCCAGCACCGCCAGGGGCGGAGGTAAGGCCATTTGACATCAGGCGGGTCCTATGCTAAATTTAACGTCCAACATTCTTATCCCGATCGAAGGATAGGCCAAAATGTACGCAGTGATCCTGACAGGCGGAAAACAGTATCGTGTCAAAGAAGGGGACGTTCTGTCCGTCGAGAAGCTGAACATCGAGCCGGGCCGGAAGGCCCAGTTCGACCGTGTTCTTATGATCGAGGACGGCGAGGACATCCAGGTAGGGGCGCCGTTTCTCGATAATGCCATGGTGCTGGCTCTCGTCCTCGAGAATTTCAAGGACGAGAAAGTCCTCGTCTTCAAGAAAAAAAGAAGGAAACAGTACCGTCGGACTCGCGGGCATAGACAGCCCCTGACCAAGATCCGCATCGCCCGGATCACCGCGGACAGGACACAGATCACGGCCGCGGACCTGGCCGAGGAAAAACTGGCCCCGGTCGAGAAGCCGGCCCCGGCGGCCAAGCCTAAAGCGGCCGCTCCGGCCCCCAAGCCCGAAAAGGCCCCGACCAAGGTCAAGGCGCCCAAGAAAGACACCGCCAAGCCGAAGGCGGTCAAGAAGCCGGCCCCCCGCAAAACGAAGAAAGCGACCAAGGAGTAAGCCATGGCCCATAAAAAATCAGGCGGCGCCGGAAAAAACGGGCGCGACAGTGCGGGGAAGAGGCTCGGCGTCAAGCGATATGGCGGCCAGCAGGTCAATGCCGGCTCCATCATCATCCGTCAGAGGGGAACGCCCATCAAACCCGGGTTGAACGTCGGTCGGGCCAAGGACGACACTCTTTTCGCGACGGCCACCGGGACCGTCAAGTTCTCCGACAAGGGCCGGAAGGGGAAAGTCGTCTCCGTCCTGCCCGCTTGAGGAAGAGCCGTATCCTCCGTTGTTCGTCGACCAGGTCACTGTCACGCTGAAGGCCGGGAAGGGGGGCAACGGCTGTGTCAGCTTCCGTCGCGAGGCCTGTGTTCCGAAGGGCGGCCCTGACGGAGGGCATGGTGGCGACGGGGGGAGCGTTTCTTTCATCGCCGACGAGAACGTCAGCTCCCTCGCCTACTATCGCTTTCAACCCCTGCTCAAAGCCAAGAACGGCGCTCCAGGGGAAGGCGGCAATCGCCATGGCAAGCGGGGTCTCGACCTTCGCCTCCGCGTCCCCGTCGGGACCGTCGTTAAGGACAAGGGCGGCCTCCTCTTCGATCTCACCGCGCACGGCCAGGAAGGGGTGGCGGCTAGGGGCGGAAAGGGTGGCCGCGGCAACGCCTCCTACGCCACTTCGACCCACCAGACGCCGCGCGAATCGCAGCCCGGCCGGCCCGGAGAGGGGAAGGAGGTCGTCCTCGAACTCAAGCTCATCGCCGACGTCGGCCTGGTCGGGTTCCCCAACGCCGGGAAATCCACCCTCATCGCGCGCATCTCGGCGGCCCGGCCGCTCATCGCGGATTACCCGTTCACGACCCTGGCCCCAAACCTCGGCGTCGTCGACATCGGCGAGTACCGCTCGTTCGTCGTGGCCGATATCCCGGGCCTCATCGAAGGCGCCCACCTCGGCCAGGGACTGGGCATCCGCTTCCTGCGTCATATCGAACGGACGAAGATCCTCGTCCACATCGTCGACGTTTCGCCGTATTCCGGGCGTGACCCCCTCGTGGATTACCGGGTCGTCATGAAGGAACTCGAGGCTTTCAGCCCGGAAGTGGCCGCGCGTCCCCAGGTCATGGCGGCGAACAAGATCGACCTCCTGGGCGATGACAAAACGCGCTTGACCCGCCTTCGGAAGATGGCGGCCAGCAAAAAGATCCCTTTTTTCGCCATCTCGGCGATCAAACGCGAAGGGCTCAAGCCGCTTGTCGAGGCCTTGGCGCGTACGCTCGAGCAGCTCGGCGAGAAGACCAAGAGCCGGGCGGACTGATGGAGACGATCGGCATTTTCGGCGGGACGTTCGACCCGATCCATCTCGGGCATCTGCGGGCTGCTCAAGAGGTCCGCCGTCGGACCGGGCTCGACCGCATCCTCTTCATCCCCTCCTTCCTCCCGCCGCATAAAACGCCGGGGACGGGCGCCTCGCCGGCCGACCGTCTCCGCATGGTCGAGCTCGCCTGCCGCGGGCGCAAGGGGTTCGAGGCCTCGCCCATCGAAGTGGAGGCCGGCGAAAAGTCCTACTCCATCCTGACCCTGCGGAAGATCCGCGCCCTCTCGCCCGCCGCCCGCCTCTTCTTCATCCTAGGCGTCGACGCCTTTCTGGATTTCGGGACGTGGCGCGAATACGAACGGGTCCTCGAGGAATGCCTGTTCGTCGTCATGGGGCGGCCGGGCTTCGAGCTCGATCGCGCCCAGGGCGTCCTCGGCGGGAAACTTCGGGACGTGATGGGCCCTCTCGCGGGCGGCGGAGGCGTCGGCGGGCCCCTCCCGCCGCGGACCAGGATCTTCCTCCTGCCGATACGCGCTTTGGACATCTCGTCGACGGCGATCCGGGAAAGGGTCCGCCGTGGCGAAACACTCGACGGACTCGTCCCCGGACCCGTCGACGTTTATATCCGGGAACATCAACTCTACCGAGGTCGATAGGAGCCATGGCAGAAGAGAAGAAAAAACGGTTCACCAAAAGGAGCCTGCCCCCGTCCGTCAGGTTGGCCGTCGAATCGGCGCTCACCAAGAAGGCCGAGGACCTCTGTGTCCTCGACCTGCGGGAACTCTCCTCGTTCACCGACTTTTTCCTGGTCATGAACGGGAGCTCGTCCCGGCAGAACGCGGCTATCGCCGAAGCGGTCGAGGCGGCGCTCAAGCCGGCCGGCCTCCGCCCTCTGAGCATCGAGGGCCGGGAGTCGGCGGATTGGATCCTGATAGACTACGGCTCGCTCGTCGTCCACGTCTTCTCGCGGATCGCGCGGGACCGATACTCCCTCGAAAAACTGTGGGGCGACGCCCCGCGAATGGAATTCTAGCCGGTCCCGGCGCTCCGCCCGTGCCAGCGGGAAATAGGTGTTGACAAGCCGGGGTCGAATCGCTATTGTTTTAGGGCGTTTTCGGTGATGCGCCTGATATTCCTTTGGCCCGGAAAAACGAAAAGTCCCGAGCTGCGGGCATTGCAGGATTTTTTCGTGGCGCGCATCCGAGGTTTCGCGGCCTGCGATATCATCGCCACGCGCGAAGCTCGAGGGCTCGAGGAAAAATTCGCCGAGAAGATCAAGGACCTCGAGGCTCGGGGCCTTGAAAAACACCTCGATGGGGCTTATGTGATCTCCCTCGAGGACAAGGGGAAAGAGATGACGTCTCATGAATTCGCGCGCTTCCTTCGCGGCCGGGAGAGAGACTCGGGAAAACCTTTGGCTTTCGTCGTGGGCGGTTTTCTCGGGCTCGCGGACCGGATCGTGGAGAAGGCCGACATGAGGCTGTCGCTGTCGCGCATGACGTTCTCGCACGAGCTCGCCCGCATCCTCCTGCTTGAGCAGGTCTACCGGGCCCTGACGATCATCGGGGGCCGGCAATACGCCAAATGAGAGGGTTTTCCCATGGGCAAGAAAATGAACAAGAAGGAAAAAGACGAATTTCGGAAGATGCTTGTCGCGAAAAAAGAAAGCATCATCCGAAAACTTAGCGAAACGATCGCCGAGAGCAAGGAGATGGAGTCCAATGTCGCCCAGGACCTCGTCGACAAGGCCGAAACCTCCTACACGAAGGAATTTCTACTGAGCCTGACGGACACCGAGCGGCGGCAGCTCCTGCTCATCGACGAGGCCCTCAAGCGGCTCGAGCGCGGAGAATTCGGCGCCTGCCAGCTCTGCCAAAAGGAAATCGGCGGGAAACGGCTCGAAGCCATCCCCTGGACGCCCTATTGCATCGACTGCCAGGAGAAGGCCGAGGAAGAACTGAACGCCCAGTGACCGGCCCTTTTCGGGCCCGGGCGGCGGCCCTGGCCAAGCTCGTCGAGCTCCTTGTCTACCCTTCGTTCTGCCGCCTATGCGCGGAACCCCTCGACGAACCCGGCGAGAGGATCGTCTGCCGCGCCTGTCTGGCCAAGCTCTCTCCCCGCGGCCGGCCGTCGTGCCCGCTTTGCGGGCGGTTCTATGAAGGGGAGGGGGCGGACCATCTCTGTTCGAAGTGCCTGGAGCGGGCGCCGGTTTTATCCATCCACCGGTCTTGCGGGGATTACGGCGGGACACTCAAGGACGTCATCCTGCTCTTCAAGTACCGGAAGTGCGCGCCGCTCAGCCGGCCCTTGGCCGGATTCGCCGAACGTTGTTTGGCCTCCGACTCGGAGCTGTGGACGGGGGCGGACTTCCTCGTTCCCGTCCCGCTTCACCCCGCGAGGAAGAGGGAAAGAGGTTTCAACCAGGCCCGCCTGCTCGCCCGCGACCTCGGCCGGCTCCGGGGAATGGCGGTCCTCGAGGGATGCCTGGTCAAGGCGAAAAACGTCCCGCCGCAGGCCGGGCTCCACGCGGCCGAGCGCGAGGCGAACGTCAAGAAGGCCTATGCCGTGAGACGCCGGCAGAAGGTCCGGGGCAAAACGCTCATTCTCGTCGACGACGTCACCACGACCGGGGCGACCCTCCGCGAGTGCGCCCGGGTGCTCCTCGAAGCGGGGGCCAAAGACGTCAGGGCCATCACGCTGGCCCAAGCATAAAAATAAGGGACTTCCCAAAAAATGGGAGAAGAATAAAAAAAAGCGGTCCCAGGAGGGACCGCTTTTTAGGGCGATTCGGTCAGCTTACTTTTTCGGCTTTTCGGCCTGGACCTGGACGGGCTTGAGGATTTTAACCTTGCGGGGCTTGAGCTCGGCCCGCTTGGGCATCCGGATCTTGAGGACTCCGTTCTCGTGCTCGGCCTCGATCTGGTCCTGGTCGATGTAGCTGGGCAGGACGAAGGACCTGAAGAAGGACCCGTAGGAGCGCTCGATGCGGTGATAGTTCTCCTCCTTGGTCTCCTTCTCGAACTTCCGCTCGCCGCGCAGGGTCAGGTTGTTGTCTTCGACCTTGATCTCGACGTCCTTCTCGTCGACGCCGGGGATCTCGGCGGCCAGGACGACCTCGTTTTCCGTCTCGTAGATGTCCACGGACGGGGCCCAAGCCCCGGGAATGAGGTCCTTATCCTCGGTCTTCTGGCTGCCCATGTCCTCGAAAAGGCGGTTCATCCTGTCCCTGAGGGTGATCACGTCCCGGTAGGGATCCCATCTGATAATAGCCATTTGTTACCTCCGCTTAATATATCTTAGTAAGATTATAATATAATATATTAGTGGTTAATTGTCAAGTATTGAATGAAGTTTTTTATAAGTCATAACTAAAACATATGACTAATGATAGAGGAACCTAACGAGAACCTTCGACGAGAACGGTCGCCTCACCCTTGAGGATCCGGGACCCGATGGCGGCGGACAATCCGGCGGCCGTGCCCCTGATAAATTCCTCGTGGACTTTGGTCAGTTCCCGGGCGATGACCACACGCCTGTCCCCGAGGACCCCGCGGACGGCCTCCAGGAATTCCAGGGTCCTTCGTGTCGGCAGGAAGAAAACAAGCGTGGCCTTTTCGTCCCGAAGGGCATCGAGAAACTTCCGCAAGCCGGTTTTCTTGGGCGGCGGGAAACCGACGAAGAGGAAACGGTGGGTCGGCAGGCCCGCGGCCGAAAGGGCCGTCGTCACGGCCGAGGGACCGGGAATGGGGACGACGGGGATCGCCTCCTTGAGGGCTTCGCGGATGAGCGGGAATCCGGGGTCGGAAATTCCCGGCGTCCCGGCGTCGGAGACGAGGGCCACGTCGCGGCCCGCCTTGAGCAGTCCGATGATCTCCGGGATCCGCCGTCCCTCCCTCGGCTGGAAATAGCTGATGAGCGGCTTTTTCAGCCCGAACCTGTTCAGGATCTTGAGGGTCTGGCGGGTGTCTTCGCAGGCGATGGCCTCGACCTCGCCGAGAATGCGCAGGGCCCGGAGCGTGATGTCCTCGAGGTTGCCGACAGGCGTTCCGACGATATAAAGCCGGCCCGGCGGCCGGTTCGGGCGCGGCTCGGCGGCCACGGCCTATTTTCCCCAGTCGTCAAGGGACGAGCCTTCGGCTCGCCACTCGCCCCTTGTTTTATGTTTACGGGCGAGTACTGCAGAAGTGGACCCCGGGGTGACCCCGGGGCCCCGGCCGCTGTAGGGATAGAGAAAGTCATGGCCGACGGAGCGGAGCGAGAGCTTGGCGATCGGCGGCAGCTTGCGCTTGAACTCGGAATTCCGGATCATCCGGACGACCCGGTCGACCGCGGCCGGTTTGTGCCCCGCTTGGATGACCTCCTTGGGGCCCTTCCGTTCCTCTACGAGTCCGAAGAGGATGTCGTCGAGCTCCGCGTAGGTGAGCCCGATCTCCGCCTCGTCGGTCTGGCCGGGCCAGAGTCCGGCCGTCGGGGATTTTCGGCGGATCGCGGCCGGCACATGGAGGTGCGCGGCGAGCTCGCGGACCTGCGTTTTGTAGAGATCGCCCATGGGGTTGATGGCGCAGGCCATGTCGCCGTGGATCGTGCCGTAGCCGATCAGGAGCTCGGTCTTGTTGCTCGTCCCCAGGATGAAGCTTCCCTCCCGGGCCGAGAAATCGTACAGGACGGACATCCGCTCGCGGGCCATCTTGTTCCCCCGCTGGACGCGGCTCCCCGTCGGATGGGCGGCGAAGTAGGCGTCCACCTGGGTGGCGATGTCGACCGTCGCGTGCCGAATGTCCAGGCGCCGGGCCAGATTCTCGGCGTCTTGGACATCCTCCGGGAAAGCCTTCCCATAGGGCATGATCAGGCTGAGGACGTTCCGCGGCCCCAGGGCCCGGGCGGCGAGGACAGCGCAAACGGCCGAATCGAGGCCGCCGGAAAGTCCGAGGATGCCCTTCTTGCAGCCGCACTTGCCGAGCTCGTCCCGGATGAAGCGGACGAGGACCTTCTCGACGAATGGAGCGTTAATCTTCGGCGGCACGGACGGCCCTTTCGAGGGATCGTAGGATGACCTCGGGCTTTTCGTCCCTTTTGAAAAGCCATTTTTTCCGGGCCTCGCGGACGGCGGCGAGGTCGACCCGGCGGACGAAGATCTCCGGGTCGAGGTCGACGGCCCGGCCGGCGAGCCGGCCGCCCGGGGCGAAAATGAAGGACCCGCCGGCGAAGGTCACGCCGTCCTCGATGCCGACGCGGTTCACGTAGAGGACGTAAGCCGTCGAAAAATAGGATATGGCCTCGCCCATGAGCTCCCACATCCGGCTGGTTTCAAAGGCGTCGCCGCCCCCGACCCCCCGGCCCGGCGCCGCGGAGATGCAGATGATCATGTCGGCCCCGGAGGAATAGTGGACGTAGCTCGCCCCGTAGTGGAGGAAGTCGCGGCAGATAAGCAGACCGACGCGCCCGAAGGGAGTCTCGAACGTTCGGAGATCGCGGCCCGGAGCGAAGAACTTGGCCTCTTCGAACATCCCGTTCGTCGGAAGGTAGACCTTGCGATGGATATGGAGGAGGCGGCCGTCGGCGATGAAAGCGGCAGAGTTGTAAAAGAGGCCCTTTTCCGAGGCCCTCTCCTCGACGAAACCGACGACGGCCGCGAGGCCTCGCGTGCGGGCTGTGATCTTTCGGAAGAGCGGATCCGAAGCGGGGTCGAGGGCGACCTCCTCGACGAGATCCTTCAGCGTGTAGCCCGTGAGGCCCAGCTCGGGGAAGACGACGAGGTCGGCCTTCCCCCTGCGCGCTTTTTCGAGGACGTCCAGGTGGAGTTCGACGTTGGCCTTGACGTGGCCGAGCCGCGGCGAAACCTGGGCGAGAGCGATTTTCACGGGCTAAAAATAGCACAAATCGAGGGCGGGTTTCAACTTCGGAGCGGATTGAAAAAAGGCGCGGATTCCATTATAGTTAGCCTACGAGGAGAGCCGGACCCGGAATGAATCACATCGCCAACCACTTGAGGGACGTTTTTTTCAACAAGAAAACCGGCCGCTTGGTCTACCGCCGAGGGAATATCCTCAAGTACTTCTTCTTCCAGAAAGGCGCCATCTTCCAGGTCAAGACGAATCAGCCCGACGAACGGTTGGGCGAGATCCTTTACAAGCTCGATCGTATCCCCAAGGAAGCGCACGCCAAGATGGAGGATTACATCGAGCCCAACAAGAACCTCGGAGAGGTCCTCAAGAGCCGCGGCGTCATTTCCGAGGAAGACCTGGCCGAGGCGCTGGCCCATCAGATCAGGGAGTCCGTCCTCAACGTCTTCCCCTCCTTCGACGCCGAGATCGACTTCCAGCCGCATGCGGAGTACGGCGACGATATAGGCGAATCCCGGACTAGCGTCCCCCTCCTCATCGAGTACGGCATCCGGCGGATGCAGACGAATCCACTCCTGCAGGCGTTCCTGGCCCGCAGGACTCCCAAGCCGGGCCGGAGGACCTACTCCTACCTTCTCACCGCGGACGAAAAGGATATCCTGGAAAAGATCGACGGCAAGGACGTGGCTGAAGTCATCCTGCTGACGTTGACCATACCGCCCGACCAATTTTGGAAGAGCCTCTACCTGTTTTATTGCCTCGATATCGTCGAATTCGAGGGCAAGGGCGCGGAACCCCGCCGCGAGAAGGAGCCGGTGAAACCCTCCGGTGGAGAAACCCCGCAGGACGTCCCGCCGCAGGTCGCCGCCATCCTCGCACTCCGGAACACCTTGCCGTCGATGACGTTCTACCAGATTCTCGATATCCCCCGGACGGCCACGGATGAGGACGTCAAAAAGGCCTATTTCCAGATGGCCCGCCGGTTCCACCCCGACCGCTTCGAGCGCAAGCTCGTGGCCGAGTACAAGGACCAGATCGACGCGGTCTTCGACGCCATCACCAACGCCTACCGGACCTTGAGCAACAAGGACGCCCGGCGGATTTACGACGTCAAGAACGGGTCGGCGTCAACCCAGGAGGACGTCCAGGACTCCTTCCACAAGGCCGAGATCAAGTTCCGCCAGGGCAAGACCCTCTATAGCCAAGGACGAATGGACGAAGCTATCGCCTACCTCGAGGAGGCCGTCCGGGTCCGAAAGAATAAGGGCGACTACTACCTTCTCTTGGCCATGGCCGAATCGAAGATCCCGGCTTACGTCCAGAAAGCCGAAAAGGATTTCCAGAAAGCCATCCAGCTCGAACCCTGGAACGCCGAAGGCTTCGTCGGCCTCGGCCTGCTCTACCAGGACGAGGGCCTCAAGACCAAGGCTATCAGGCAGTTCGAAAAGGCCCTCGAGGCCGACCCCGACCACGCCACCGCCCTCGAAGCTCTCGAAGAGCTGACGGGCGGCGCTAAAAAAAAGGGGATCCGCGGCCCGTTCGGGATAAACCTCTTCGGCCCGAAGAAAAAGAAGAAATAGTCAGGGCGTCTTTCCGACGAGCTCCAGGAATTCCCCTTTCCCGAGGACCCTGACACCGAGCTCGCGGGCTTTATCGAGTTTGGAGCCGGGAGACTCGCCGACGATGAGGCCGGTCGTTTTCCGGGTCACCGAAGAACCCACCTCGGCCCCGAGCTTCTCCAGGAGCTCTCGGGCCTCGTCCCGGCTCAGGCCGGAGAGCGTCCCGGTGATGACGAAGACTTGCCCGGCGAGGGGCTTCTGCCCCTCTCCACCCTCGATCGCCTCGGTCGTCAACCCCGCTTTTTTGAGCCTGCCGATGAGCTCGCGGTTTTCCGGCCGGGCGAAGAAGAAACGGATGCTCTCGGCGACCTTGGGGCCGATGTCCTCGGTCTCGACGAGGTCCTCCTCGCCGGCCGTTTCGAGCGCGGCGAGCGTCCGGAAGCGCGCGGCCAGGGTTTGGGCCAGCCGCTCGCCCACGTGGCGGACCCCCAGGGCGAAGAGGAGCCGGGCCAGGCCGCGCGTCTTGGTCTTTTCGATCTCGTCGAGGAGGTTCCGGGCGCTCTTCGGGCCCAGCCGCTCGAGGACGACAAGATCTTCGTAGTGCAGGGCGTAAAGGTCGGGGATGGAGCTGACGAGTCCGGCGGCGAGGAGCTGGTCGACGACGGCCTCGCCCAGCCCGTCGATGTCCATGGCCCTGCGGGCCGCGAAGTGGAGGATGGATTCCCGGATCCTGGCCGGGCACGACGTATTGACGCAGCGCGAGATGACCTCTCCTTCGGGGCGGAAGACCTCCGAGCCGCAGACGGGGCAGCGGTCGGGCCAGGCGAAGGGTCGGAGATGCGCCGTCCGCCGCTCCTTCATGACCGAGACGACGTGCGGGATGACGTCCCCGCTCCGCTCGATGAGGACGAAGTCGCCGACCCGGATGTCCTTTCTCCGCACTTCGTCCTCGTTGTGCAGAGTCGAGCGGCCGATCGTCGTCCCGGAGAGTTTGACGGGTTCCAGGATGGCCACGGGCGTCAGGGCGCCGGTGCGGCCGACCTGGATGACGATGTCCTTGATCCGGGTCGTCGCCTGCCGCGCCGGGAACTTGTACGAGATGGCCCAGCGCGGCGACTTGGCCGTCGTCCCGAGGGCCTGGCGTTCCGCCGTGGAATCGACTTTGACCACGATGCCGTCGACGTCATGGTCAAGGCTGTCCCTCTTCTCGGCCCATCCCCTGTAGTAGTCGAGGACGTCGTCGAGCGCGGCACAGAAGCGCGAGTGGGGGTTGGTGACGAAGCCGAGCTCCTTGAGCTTCCCGAGAGAGAGCCACTGACCGTCCTGTTCCTTCCCGTCGATCGTGAGGTAGTACAGGAAGACACCGAGGTTCCGGGTCGCCACCTCCTTTGGGTCGAGGAGGCGGATCGAGCCGGCCGCCGCGTTCCGGGGGTTGGCGAAAAGGGGCTCCCCGAGCTCCTCGCGCTCCTTGTTGAGCTTGCGGAAGGAGGCGAAGGGCAGGTAGATCTCTCCTCGGACCTCGACCTCGCCCGTCTCGTCGATGACGAGAGGGAGGGAGCGGATGGTCTTGACGTTGCCGCTGACGTCGTCGCCGCGGACGCCGTCGCCGCGCGTCACCGCCCGGGCGAACTTGCCTTCCCGGTAAAGGATGGAGATGCCGAGCCCGTCGATCTTGAGCTCGGCCGTGTAGGCGACCGTCTCTCCGGGCAGGAGCTTGCGGACGCGCTCCTCGAACTCCCGGAGCTCTTCCTCGTTGTAGCAGTTGTCGATGCTCAGCATCGGGATCCGGTGGGCGACGGACGGGAAGCCCTTGAGCGGCTTTTCTCCCACTCGCTGAGTGGGGGATTCGGGCGTGACGAGTCCGGGGAAGCGGGCCTCGAGGTCGCGGAGCTCGCGGACGAGGCGGTCGAATTCCTCGTCCGAGATCTGGGGGTTGTTCTCGACGTAGTAATTCCTCTCGTGGAAGAGGATCTCCCGGCGCAACCGCTCGGCGCGGGCGCGGTCCTTCCCGCCGGCGAGAGAGGAGGACACGTCTTCCCTCCTAAATTATCGGAGACTCCTAGTCGTTCCTGCCCCGCCCTACTTGCCGAGCCGGGCTCTGACCTGGGCGATGAGCGCGTTGAACTTGTCCAGGACGCCCTTCTGGCTGGCGACGATGGCAGCGATGGCCTGGTTTTCGACCTCGATATTGGCTTCGAGCGTCTTGAGAACCTTCTTGTCGGTCGCGGACAGGTCGTCTTCGGTCTTGCCCTCGATCTTGGAGTTGTAGGTCTTGGTGAATTCCTCGATGGCCCTTTTGTGTTCCTCGATCTTGGCGTAGCTCGAGGCGAGCTCCTTGTCCTGGCCGACGAAGAAGTTCTGGGCCTGGCCCAGAAGCATCTTGGAATCCTTCGGGTTGAGGAGGGCCGCCTCGATGAGGGCGTTGATGGTCTCCGTCGTCTTGGAGTGATCATCCTTGACCTGGCCGTTCAGGATGATGGCGATGTTGTAAGCGAGCTTGGCGTCTTTTTTCTTGGCGTTGGCCTCTTTGTATAGGGCCAGGGCCTCGTCCACCTTGCCCTGCTTGTAGAGGGTCTGGCCCAGGAGGGCGGCGCTTTCAGGGCCCTTGTCCGCCGCGTAGAACTGCCGGAAGACCTTCTCTGCTTCGGCATACTTCTGACCCTTGTAGAGCGTCGCGGCGAGGCTGTTGAGCTGTTTGGAGATACTCGGATCCTTGAACAGATTGTAGGCGAGGATGTAGTTTTCGGCGGCCGCGCCGTAATCCTTGGCCCCTTCGGAGAACTGGCCGATGAGCAGGTAGCCGGAGGCCTGGAGCCTCGTCCCCAACTTGGCGTCGCTCGAGGCCTTGCCGAAATCGATGAGCTTGCGGGCGGCGGCCTTGGCCTTGTCCACTTGCCCGGCGCTATTGTAGAGCCCGGGGACCGTGGCCAGCAGCCCTATTTTTGTCTGAGTGTCGATGCTGGGCATGGCCGCGGCCTTCTCGCCGTATTCGGCCGCCTTCTGGGCGTTCTTCGTCGCGCAGGGGGTCAGACAGTAGTAGGCGTAGGCCCAGTGCTCGTTGGTCGTGCCTTGGCCAGCGTACTTCGCGATGTAGGCCTCGAGCGCCTGGACTTTCGCGCAATTATCGGAAAGTTGCATGGCCTTGAGGTATTCCTCGTCAGCGCTCTGGGCGGCCACGAGGCCGCTCAGGAGGAGAACCAAGGTCAAGGTCGTGAAGAGTGTCCTTTTCATGCCTAACCTCTCTTGGAAATTTCTGGAATGATAATCCCCAGACCGAGTTTTGTCAATATCTGTTCTCTCTGGATCAAGTTAAAGCAAATATTATGCCAAGATGCAGGCCGCGGCTAGAACTTTGCTTCCCCGGCCGGTTTCAATATAATACCGGCCATGGACCGGAAAACCCTGTTCCGGGAAGCGTTCCTCGAGAAGCTCGGGACTTCGCCTTCGGAAAATGTGCCGCTTTCGGCCCTGTCCAGCTTCGGCATCGGCGGGCCCGCCGATTTCTTTTTCGAGGCCCGGACGGAGGGGGAGCTGGAGATGGCCGTGGCCCTCGCGGCCGGGGAAAAATATCCTTTTTACGTTATCGGAGGCGGGAATAACCTCCTTTTCGACGATGCCGGCTATAGAGGGCTTCTCATTCGCAACCGCCTCGAGGGGATCGCCAAAGAAGAAGGCCGGATCCGCGTTCTCTCGGGAACGGGCCTTCCCGCCATCCTGCAGGAGGCCCTATCGGCGGGGCTCTCCGGCCTCGAATTCCTGGCCGGGATACCGGGGACAGTCGGCGGGGCCGTTTACGGCAACGCCGGGGCCTACGGCTGGAGCATCGGAGATGTCCTCGAGACGGCGACCCTCCTCCGTCCGGGCGGGGAACGCCAGGCCATGACCAGGGAGGCCCTGCGCTTCGGCTACCGGGATTCGGCCCTCAAACAGGGGGAGCGCGGCATCGTCCTGGATGTCGTCCTCTTGTGTTCTCCGGGGGACACCCGGGCTTCCGAGGCCAAGATCCGCGACCTCCTTGAAAAACGGCGGACCAAACATCCTCCCCTGGGCACAGCCTGCGCCGGGAGCTACTTCAAGAATTCCTGTTCCGCGACCGGGGAGAGGATCGCGGCGGGCCAGCTTATCGAGCAGGCGGGGGCCCGGGGCCTCGCGGTCGGCGACGCGGCGGTCTGCGAGCAGCATTGCAATTTCATCATCAACAAAGGGAACGCCGGGTCGCGAGACGTCCTCCTCCTGGCGGAAGAGCTCAAGGACAGGGTCTATCGGAAGTTCGGCGTGCGCCTGGAAGAGGAAGTCATCCACCTTCGAGCAGACGCTTCAGGGCACTGACCCGGCCTGCCGGTAATCCTCCTTTTTCAGCCAGCCGGAGGATCTGTTTCCCCAGGATCTGATAAACTCTCCTGGCCGGGGGGTCGTCCCGGAGGGCTCTCAAGTGTTGCCGGACGGTGGCGACATCCCCCCGGAGGATCGGCCCGGTCAGGGCTTTTTCCGGGCCAAGATCTTTTACGTTCTGTAAAGTTCCTTGCACCAGGGGGGACAGCATGCCGGTGGCGGTCTCCTCCTTGATCCCGGCCGCCCCGAGCATGCCGGAGGCCGTCCATCCCAGGGCGACCATGGCGTTCGAAGCCAGGCTGCACGCGGCGTGGTAGAGCGGCTTGTCCTTTGCCGCAAGGAGAAGGACGTTCCCCCGGAGACTGCGGACCATTTCTTCGGCGGCCGCGATGGCGGCCGGGTCCCCTTCGACGCCCCAGGTGATGCCCCTGAAGATCGAGGCCGGCGCATCCTTCCGGGGAAAGGATTGGATGGGATGGACCGAAGCGATACGCGCTCCCCGTTTTCGGAGGGGCTCGAGGACGCGGGCGGGGAGGAGCCCGCTCGTGTGGAAAACGGTTCTCCCGGACCAGGAAATCCCGGACCGCGCCAGCTTTCGCGCGACCCGACTCAAGGCGTCGTCGGGCACGGCGATGACGACCATGCCCGCCGCCTTGGATAGCCGGTTGAAGTCGGTCGTCGCAGCTCCCCGGCCGATGATGCGGCGGCTCTCCCGGGCCGCCCGGGCATCCTTATCGACGACGGCCGCGACCGTCCAGCCCCGCCGGACGAGCGCCGCCCCGAGCACGGTCCCGAGCCGTCCGGCGCCGACGATGGAGAAGGTCTTCATGGCTTGGACTTGAAGACCTCGTCCCAAAGATCGACTTCGAGCGGCGAAGGGGTTTCCACCCTCTTTTCCAGCTCCCGCCGTTTCTTCCCTTCTTTGATGGCCGTCTTGAGCTCGGCGGCGAAGGCCTCGGATTTGACGGGCTCGAGGCCGCTTTTCTTGGCCATCTCCCGGATAGCCCGATCCGAGCTGACGACGAAAAAGCGGCGGCGATCGGTCTGCCGGCCGATCATGTCCCGGATGACGTCGTCGGCGCTCTGCCCTTCACCGGGAAAGTGGATGGTGAACTTGGGGTTGACCGGGACGTCTGTCGGCGTCGGTTCGGGGTTGCCGTCGAAGACGAGGTGGATCCGGGCGCGGGTCACGCGCTGGTAGGCGAGGAGCCTGATCACGAGACCTTCCCGTCCCGACCTCTCCCGCAGCTCGTGGGGCGCGATGCGGCCGAGGAGGTTGTTGCCGTCGATGAGATAAGCCATGTCAGTCCGCGGGCGGGGCGTTTCCCTCTCAGCCCGGCGGCCAGGCCAGCCGCCGGCCACCGAGGATATGGAAGTGAATGTGGAAGACTTCCTGGCCGGAGTCCCGGGCCGTGTTGAGGACGATCCTGTAGCCGCTCTCTCCGATCCCCTTTTCCCGGGCGATCTCCCGGGCCCGGAGAAGGATCTCCCCGAGCAGGGTTTCCGCTCCGTCGGGGGCGTCGTTGAGGGAGGCGAAGTGGTCCTTGGGGATGACCAGGACGTGGACCGGCGCCTTGGGCCGGATGTCCTCGAAGGCGAGGACGCGCTCGTTCTCGAAGAGGATCTTCGCCGGGATCTCCTTGCGGACGATGCGGCAGAAAAGGCAGTCGCCCGTGGGCGGAGACGTCATGCCTTGATCCTTTCGATCGAAGCCCCCAGTCCGCGGAGCTTTTCCTCGATCCTTTCGTAGCCCCGGTCGAGGTGCTCGATCTCGGTGATCGTCGTTTCGCCGGCGGCGACGAGGCCGGCCAGAACGAGGGCCGCCGATGCCCGGAGGTCGGTGGCGATGACCTCGGCGCCGGAGAGGAGCGTCTTCCCCTTGACGATTGCCTTGTCGCCCTGGACCTCGATCGACGCGCCCAGCCGGACGAGCTCATTGACGTGAGAGAAGCGCCTGTCGAAGATCGTCTCCGTGATGATGGACGTGCCGGCGGCCTGGGTCAGCAGGACCATGAACTGGGCCTGCATGTCGGTGGGGAATCCGGGGTAGGGCGAGGTGGTGATGTCTTGGGCTTTGACCTCCCGGGCGCCGGCGACGCGAAGAGCGTTTTCGCCCTCGGTCTCGATGACGGTGCCCGAGGCGCGGAGCTTCTCGATGACCGCGGCCGCGTGTTCGGGACAGACGCCGCGGATGAGAAAATCGCCCGAGGCCAAGGCGCCGGCGACGAGGAAGGTGCCCGTTTCGATCCGGTCGGGGATGATGGCGTGCTCCGCTCCGCCGAGTTCGCGCACGCCCCGGATGCGGGCCGTGTCTTCCCCCGCCCACTCGATCTTGGCGCCCATCTTGTTGAGGAGCAAGGCCAGGTCGACGACTTCGGGCTCGCGGGCGCAATTCTTGAGGATGGTCTCACCCTTGGCCAGGGCGGCGGCCATGAGCAGGTTCTCCGTCCCGGTGACCGTCTTCTTCTCGAATTCGATGACCGCGCCGCGAAGGCGGTCGGCCTGGGCCTGGATATAGCCGTGCTCGAGGGAGATCGTCGCCCCGAGCTTCTGCAGGCCGGCGATATGGAGGTCGATGGGCCGCGAGCCGATGGCGCAGCCGCCGGGAAGGGCGACGACGGCCTTGCCGAACCTGGCCACGAGCGGGCCGAGGACAAGGATCGAGGCCCGCATGGCCCGGACGAGCTCGTACGATGCCTCGTCCGAGCGGATCTTTGGGACGCGGAGCGCGACGGTGTCTCCGTTGATCGTGTACGTTCCGCCGAGCTCGGCGATGAGCGTCAGGATGGTTTCGACGTCCTTCACCCGGGGGATGTTGGAGAGGCGGACCTCCTCACTTGTCAGCAGCCCCGCGGCGATCGCCGGGAGCACGGCGTTCTTGGCCCCGCTGATGCGGACTTCGCCGCTCAAACGCACGTCGGGGCCGCCCCGGATGACCAGCTTTTCCATCAGGCGACCGTCCCTCTTCTCGACCAGCCCCAGGCGTCGTAATAGGCGTCGAGGACGGAGTTGTAGAAGGCCTCGTCGACGGCTCGGCCTCGGTGAGCGCCGCGGCTTAGCGGAACTTTGAGCTTGGCCGGGACGAAGGCGTCGTAGGTTCTGTCCCGGCCCTGGAGGTTGTTCAGGTGGCGTTCGAGCGCGTATATCCTCCGGCCGCATTCCTTGAGGGACTCGGGCGTGTAGACCGTCCCGGTCAATGCGCCATAGAGCGAGAGAAACGGTTCGGCCGTGATGTCGCCCGTGAAAAAGTCGCAGAGCCCCAGGGAATCGACGAGGGCCTTGCCGGCTTGCCCTTCGGCGACGTAGGCGGCCAGGTCGCGGGCGTCCTTGAGCCCGCCCTCTTCGGCCTGGATCGTCCAGGCGTAGGTGTGGTCGCCGCGCCCCCGGTTTGACGTGCCGTAGGCCGTGAACATGCCCGGGAAGGCCTTCGGGCTGATCCCGGCGTAGCCGAGCCCGCCGTAGATCGTTGTCAGACAGTACGCGATATCGGGAAGTGCGGCTGGCCCTGCGCCCGCGGCGACCTCGGCGACGACCCCGTCGGAGTGGCGGCCGAAGAGCCGGCCCAGCTCGGACGAACGATAGGCGATCTCCTTGAGCGTCCGGACCATGCCGGCCGCGTCCCCGAACTTCGGGGCGTTTCCGAACTTATCGAGGAATCCCTTCTCGGCCAGCTCCATGGCCCC
Organism: uncultured Eubacteriales bacterium; assembly: GCA_964652895.1. Classification (GTDB taxonomy): domain Bacteria; phylum Acidobacteriota; class Aminicenantia; order Aminicenantales; family Saccharicenantaceae; genus RBG-16-66-30. The sequence continues at coordinate 14,774 of CAZZCH010000011.1, read as the reverse complement.
GGCCATGACGCTGCCGAAGGTCATCGTGTCGACGCCGAGCTCGTTGCAGAGGGCGTTCAGATGAAAGATGGCGTCGCGGTCGAGGATGCAGCAGTTGATCCACAGGGCGATCGTTTCGAACTCGGGCCGGACGCCGTCGCCCGCATAAGGGCCCGATTCGATCTTGGCCGAACGGGTACAGAAGATATGCCGGCATCGGTTGCAGACATTGTGCTTCCCGGAAATGGCCAGGAACGCGTCCGTCGACACCCTGCTGTAGTCCACGGGGTCGAAGGACCCCTCGTCGAAGTTGTGCCAGGGCAGGTAGCCGCCCTTGATGCCCAGGTAGCGGCCGTCGAAGGCGCGGTCGAGCCACCAGGTCGTGCCCGTCGTCGGCCGGAAGGAGGCCGTCCGGCCGGGATCTTCGACGCTGGCCTTGACCAGCTTGTCGATCTCCTGTCCGAACGTCTTGAACGCGTTGGCGTTGTCGTAGTTTACGGCGTCCTTGCCGAAGGCGGTGATGGCGACGAGATTCTTCGAACCGAAAACGGCCCCGGCTCCGCCCCGGCCGAAGTTACGGTGATAGTCGGCCGTGAGACAGGCGAAGTCGACGAGGTTCCATCCGGCCGGTCCGACGGTCAGCGTCGATCCGCCTTTGACACGCGAGGCGAGGGTGTCGGTGATCTCGGAAGCGCGGCGCGGGATGCGGCGTCCTTGGACGGTTTCAAAGAGCTCGTCTTCGGCATCGACGATGCGGAGGGCACCGTCGACGGCTTCGAGGCGAACCGGGCGGTCGGCCTTGCCGTCGATGATGACCTGGTCGAAGCCGGCCCGCTTGAGCATGTTCGGGAATAAGCCCCCGGCGCTCGAATGGGTGACAAGCCCGTGGATGGGCTTATGGCCCGGGATCCAGGAAGCCGGCTCGGGCGAGCGGGCCATCGTCCCGACGAACGAGCAGGAACCGCGTCCGGCGGTCGGAACGGCGGTGTCGTTGAGCGCGGCGCTGCCGACGATGATCCGATTCTGGGGGGCGAGCGGGTCTTGAAGCGGGCCCCGTTTTTCCAGGTGGTCGGCCAGAAGCCGGGCCTGGAGGCCGCGGCCGCCGACGTAGTCGCGGCCGTATCCGGGGTCGGCGGGCTCGACGCGGACCGTCCGGCTGGTCAGGTCGACCCAGGCCCAGCGTCCCCTGTATCCGGTCGATTTTTTTGCGTCGGCCATGTCATCCTCTCGATCCGCTCACGTTTTCCGGTTTCCGGTCCCCGACGAGGCAGACCTTGCCGCTGCTTAGAGAGCCCTCAGAGCCTGGTCGAGGTCGGCGATGACGTCGTCGGGGTGCTCCCCGCCGACGCAGAGCCGGATGAGCTGGGGCGGCACGTCGGCCTTCTTCCGGGCTTCCTCGCCCTGCTGTTGATGGGTCGAGATGGCCGGGATCGTGGCGACACTCTTGATCCGGCCGAGGTCGGTGGCCCGGTAGATCATCTTGAAGCTGTCGAAGACCTTTCTGGCGTTCGCCGGCGGGCCGTCCACCCGGAAGCTCATCAAGTGGCCGTAGCGGTTGACCTCGTTTCCCGTTCCGTCGTCCGAGTCGACGAGCTTCATGTACTTTTTGGCGATCGGGTGGAGATGGTAGCTCGGCAGGCCCAGGTAATCGACCTGATAGACCTTGGGGTGCTTCTGGAGATATTCGGCCACGATCTGGCAATTCGCGCTGACGAGGTCCATTTTGGCCCGGAGGGTCCGGAGGTCGTTCAGGGCGAAGATCGCGTTGACCGGGGAGGAGGCCGGCCCGTTGTCCCGGTAGGGCAGGAATTTGACGTATTCGGCGAAGCTCTCTTTGAACAGGGGGTGGTCGTTCACGACCTTCGTTGTGATGGGCTTGCGGCTGATGAGGGCGCCGCCGATGGCGAAACCGCCCGAGGTGATCGACTTCGTCAGGGAATGGACGACGATATCGGCGCCGTGGGCGATGGGGCGCATCAGGGCGGGCGTGGCGCAGGTCGCGTCGACGATGAGAGGGATCCCCCAGGAATGGGCAAGGTCCGCGAGGGCCTTGATGTCGGCGAAGGACTGCTGGGGGTTGGACGGCATTTCCATGTAGAGGAAGCGCGTGTCCTCGTCGATCTTCGACTTCCAATCCTGGGTGTCCCAGGGGTGTTGGACCCATCGGCATTCGATTCCGCGCTCCTTCATCTTGCGGAGCGAGAACTGCTGGAAGGTGCCGCCGTAGACCTGGATGCAGGAGACGAAATTGATCCGCTCGGGCCCGTCCTTCTGCTTGACGAGAAGCGGGTCGACGGCGGACATAATGGCCGACATGCCTGAGGCCGTGACGCAGCAGGACGTATCGCATCCGGCCCCGTAGCCCTCGAGCAGGGCCAGGGCCCATTCGAGGTAATAAGTCGTCGGGTTGGCGATCCGCGTATAGCACCATGTCGGAACGAGGTAGGCAAGGGCCGCCTCGAGCTCGTCCGAATCGGCGTAGGCCTGGGAAGCGGAGAGGTAGAGGGGTTCGATCACGGCCCCCTGGTTGCGTTCGAGGGATTCTTCGACCGTGTAGAGGCCGTGGACGGCGATGGTGTCGAACTTCATCGCCTTCATCCGGGCCAACGCTGCATCGCGCTGGGCCAGGAGTTTCTTGGCCGCTTCGACGTATTTCATGACGCCGGGAGAATAGTTTGGGGAGGAGCTCATGGGTCCTCCAGTGAATCGGGGTTGACAGACGACCGTTTGAGAGGGCGAGATAATCGTCTTATGGCAAACAGCATGACACAGTTTTTACTGCTCCCCTAGCATATAAAGAAGAGGGGGGCCGAGTCAAGTTCGGCCGGCCGACTAGCAGCGGTGGATGGCCAGAATGTCCGAGAGGATGGCGAAACCCGTCTCGACCTTGCCGGCGCCGGCCCCCTGGATGGTGACATTGCCCATGAGGTCGGTCTCCAGGCTCAGGGCGTTATGGGCGCCCATGACCCCGGCCAGCGGATCGGCGAGGGGGAGCTTTTGCGGCGACACGTTGGCCGTGACGATCCCGCCCTCGTTTTTCGCGTGGGCGATGAGCTTGTAGCGGAAGCCCGCGGCCTTGGCCGCCTCGACGTCGGCCTTGGTGATGGCCGAGATGCCCTTGCAGGGGACGTCCGTCGTCTTGAGCGCGCCGCCGAGGAGGACGTTGGACAGGATGACGATCTTGGCCAGGGCGTCGAAGCCCTCGACGTCGGCCGTCGGGTCAGCCTCGGCGTAGCCGAGCTTCTTGGCCAGGGCCAGGGCGGGGCCGTAGTCCATGCCCTCGGTCTCCATCCGGGTCAGGATGAAGTTCGTCGTCCCGTTGAGGATGCCCTTGACTTCCCTGATCGTATTCCCGGCCAGCCCGCATTCGACAAGGTGAAAAACGGGCGTCCCGCTCATGACGGCCCCTTCGAAGCGGAACTGGAGGCCGTTCTTTCGGGCCAGATCCTGGATGTCGCGGTAGTGGAGGGCGGCCGGCCCCTTGTTCGAGGTGACGACGTGCTTGCCGAGGCGGAGGGCCTTCTTGATGTAGCTCGTCGCCGGCTCGCCGGTCTTGATGTCGGTATAGGTCATCTCGGCGATGATGCCGGCGTCGGTCCGTTCGATCATGTCCAGGGGGTCGAGCGGCTCGACCTGGGCCGGCGTCGCCTTGGGGTAATCGGCCAAGCCCTTCCCCTGGCCGAGCACGGCCAGGACGGCGGGGATGTCGATCCCTTCGGGGGCGATGAGCGTCCCTTTGATCTTGTCGGTGATGGCCACGACTTTGGCCTCGAAACCGAAGGCGTCGCGGAGGAAATCCCTTTTTTCGTGGAGAATGCCGAGCAGCCCCTGCCCGACGGTGCCGCAGCCGATGAGACCGATCCGGTGTTCCATGCTTTTCCTCCTCGCGTGCGTTTCGGAAATGGAATAATAGCAAATTCGGGGACACAATACTATTTTCCGAATTAGCCCCGGTCGAATTTCGGAAAATGGTATTGTGTCCCCGAATAAAAAGGGCCACCGCCCTCATCGCCAGCGATGAGGACGGTCGGCCCTTGACGTCTGCTGAGTAAAAGACGTTTACTTCGCGGCCGGGGGATTCTCCTTGATGAAGTTTTCCAGCCACTCCGTGGTGACGGATTTCGGCCGCTCGATCGGCAGGCCGAGGGCGCGGTCCCAGACGAGCTGGGCCAGGACGCCCATGGCTCGGGAGACGCCGAAGCACACGGTGTAGAAATCGAACTCCACGAGGCCGTAGTGATAAAGGAGAACGCCGGAGTGCGCGTCGACGTTCGGCCAGGGGTTCTTGGTCTTGCCTTGTTTCGTCAGGACGTCGGGCGCGACCTCATAGACCAGGCTGACGACCTTGAACAGGTCGTAGTCGGGCATGTGCTTGAGGGCGAACTCCCTCTGGGCGATATAACGAGGATCGGTCTTCCGGAGGACGGCGTGGCCGTATCCGGGAATGACCCGTCCGCCGTTCAGGGTGTCCCACATGTACTTCTCGAGCTGTTCCTTGGTCGGAACGCCGCCGAGGTCCTTCATCAGGTCCAAGATCCAGAGGAGGACTTCCTGGTTGGCCAGCCCGTGGAGCGGTCCGGCCAGGCCGTCCATGCCGGCGGACAGGGAGTAGTAGGCGTCCGACAAGGCCGAGCCGACGAGGTGCGTCGTGTGGGCCGACACGTTGCCGCCCTCGTGGTCGCTGTGGATGCAGAGGTAGAGCCGCATGAGCTCCTTGAAGGACGGGTTGTCGGTGATGCCGAGCATGTGGGCCATGTTGCCGCCCCAGTCGAGCTTCAGGTCGGGGGCGATGTGCTTGCCGCCCTTGTAGGTCCGGCGGTAGATGTAAGCGGCGATGTTGGGGAGCTTGGCGAGGAGGTTCATGACGTCCTCGAACGTCGCGTCCCAGTACTGCGTCTTGGGCATTTTTTCGCGGTAGCGCTGGGCGAACTGGGAGTCCTTTTGGAGCTGGAGGATGGCCAGCGAGAACTGGGTCATCGGGTGGGTGTCCTTGGGGACGGCGTTCATCGTGTCGACGAGATATTGCGGCAGGGTGCTGCGTTTCTGCCACTCTTCGGTGATGGCGGCCACGTCCGCGGCCGTCGGGACCTCGCCGACGAGCAGGAGATAGAAGATGCCTTCGGGCAGGGGCTCGTTGCCGCCGGGGGCCTTGGGCAGCTTCTCGCGGAGCTCGGGGATGGAGAAGCCGCGGAAGCGAATGCCCTCGAACTTGTCGAGGAGCGAGCAATCCCAGAGCATGGAGATGATGCCGCGCGCGCCGCCGATGACCTGACTGACGTTGACGTCGGAGACCTTGGTTTCGCCGAATTCTTTGTTTAGCTTCTGGACCCGCTCTTTCATCGGGCCCACTTGGGCGAGGAACTTTTCTTTCAGAGTCGTCATTTCGAGATAAACCTCCTGTTTGATATATCTAAAGGGTGAAATTCACCCTCGTAGAGCGTTCCATAATAACATGGGGGTTGCGGAGTGTCAATCGAAAATTGGCCGCGCGCCGGGCCGGAGCCGGCCCTTGGAAACGAATGCAAATGTTTTTATTTCAGTATCTTGCGGGGCACGCGTTCGTCCGCCATCGCGGCCTGGTAGGCGAAGGCGGCCTCGACCACGGCGTTCTTCATCAGGTCCTCGGCGGAGAGTGTGTCGAGGAAGTCGAGGTTCGTGTGCCCGGCCGTTCCGGCGATGCGGTCCTGGATGAACTGAAAGCCGGGCAGGCCCGCGGCGTCGAAGGAGACATGGTCCGTGCTACCCACGCTCTGAATGGAGATGGCCGTCATGCCGAAATCGCGAAACGGTTCCATCCAGGCGGCGAGGGTCCGGCTGATGGGCTTCATGGACAACCTCCTGGCCGATGGTTTGGCGAGGTCCTATTCTGCACGATCCAAGGCAGGTTGGCAACCGGCTTTGCGGCCGCACGATAGGGCTAAGGGCTTCCGGCGGCAGTGCGTCGCTGCCCGTCAAGCGAAAAGCATCTCGAATCCGCGCGGGTCGATGATCTTTATTTTTCCGTGCTCCTTGATCGCCAGCAGGTCTTTGTCTCCCGTTACCAGGAAATCGGCTTCGGCCGTGACGGCGCAAAAGAGAATGAGGTCGTCGTCCGGATCCCTGACGATGCGAGCTGGTTTTGCCGCGGGCGGCGTTTCTCCGGTCATGACCGAGACTTCGCGGAGAAGGGTGAGAGCGCTCCCGATCTCTTCTTTTGTCGCATCCAGTTTTTTTCCGAGGGCGCCCTGGAACTCCTCGAGGATGATCGGACAGACGAGAAGCGTGAACTCATGCTTGTTCGCCCGGCGGAGCAACTTTGCGCAGAGGCCGTCGGCCGCGAAAGCGGCGACGAGGACGTTCGTGTCGAAGACGACCCTCACGAAACCGCCTTGAAGACGTCCTCGTCCGTTACTACGCCCTTGGCCTTGGCCTTGCGGGAAAGGCTTTTCCGAAGTCCCGTGAACCGCTCCTCCCACAGGAATTCGCGGAGGGCTTCCTTGATGAGGTCGCTCTTCGTGCGGCCCGATTCCTTGGCGATCCGGTCCAGCTCTTTGGCCATATTCTCGGGGAAACTGACGGAAATAACCGCTCTCATCGGGACCTCCTGTATTACATTTTACTACACTCGGGAAGGAAGTCAACCAGGAGCGGCCAGGCGGTTTTCCGGCTCCGTGTTATCAGACGCTCGGGGCCCATGACTCTTCTCATATCGAGCGTGGGCAAATGACCTTTGGCTTTTGTTCAGACCATCCAATTTGGGCCCTAGGTCAGACGCGGAGGCCCCTGCGCCGTCCCGCATCAGAAGGTGGGATTGCCGGCCGTCATGACACGTGATAATATTTCATCTACTTGATCAAAGAATGAAAGGGGTGCGCATGAGCCGTTCAAAAAGCTTCGCTTCGATCGTTCTGGTCGTCCTGCTGGCCAACCTCTCAGTGGCCAACGCGCAGGAAGCATCTCCCTCCGACGAACAGGTGAAGGCTCGGCTCGCCTTTCTTACCGGCGCTCTCGACGCCGGCCAGCCCGGCGCCAAAACGTGGTGGTACGGTTGGATCGCCGGCTATTCGGCCGGGGCCGTCACGATGGGCGTCCTGGCCGGCGCCCATTGGAACGATACCAAGCTCGTCGGCGACCTCACGGTCCGCGACCGGGGATTCGCCCAGGACATGCTGGTCGGCGGCGCGACGTTCGCCCTCGGCGTCGCCAGCCTCGTCATGGATCCGTTCGTCCCGGCCACGGCCGCGCGAAAAATGCGGCCCCTGCCGGAAGGGACGCCCATGGAGCGGCTGGCGAAGCTGCGGCGGGCCGAGGAGCTCCTCCGCCAGTGCGCCCGCCGCGAGAAAGACGGCCGCAGCCTGAAAACCCACCTGATGAACGCCGGCGTCAATGCCGCGGCCGGGGTCGTGACCGCGGCCGCCTTCAAGCGGCCCTGGACCGACGGGCTGATCACCTTCGCGACCGGAGAGGCGGTGTCGCTGCTGAATATCTTCAGCCAGCCCATGCGGGCGACGCGCGACCTGAAAAAATACGAGGCCGGCTATACGGGGAATGACGGAGCCTCGACTTCGGCCCGGCCGGAACGCAGCTGGTCCCTCGGCGTCTGGCCGGGTGGCCTGAGCTTCCGGCTGCAGTTCTAATTAGTAATTAGGGGACTGTCCCCTCTTTGGGGGACTGTCCCTCCTATTTCTTCTTCCATACCGGCACTCCGCGGCCGGGCGTCCAGGGCGCGCCGGCGGCCTCGAGCTCGCCTTGGAGCTTTTTGAGGTCCACCTCGATCGTCGCCCGCATCTCCTCGAGGAGTTTGCCGAATCCGTCGGCGGCGATCTCGTAATCGCGCCGGACCGTCGCCGTGATCGGCCCGGTCGCGTCGAGCTGGGCGCTGATCCTGTCCATGAGCGACGGCGGGGCGACTTCGTTCCGGCGCTGGCGCGTCGAGTCACCAAAAAGAACCAGAGCCTGGTCGTGAAGACGCTTTTCGATGGCCCGGGCCTTTTCGGCGAGTTTCGGGTCGGCCTTGGGCGCGTCGAGCAGCGCTTTTTTGATGAAGGCGATATTCTTGAGGGCGTCTTCGGCCGCGGCGCCGGCGCCCATCATGGCCCGCTGCAGCTCCCCGGCTTTCTTCTGGAAATCGAGGAGGGCCGTCCGGTCTTTTTCCGGCAGGCCGGCCAGGTTGAGCGATTCGACGACGAAAGCCTGCGGTGGGGCGAGCGGCGTCAGGGCGCCGTCGATCTTTTTAGCCAGCGTCGCCGTGAATTTGCCCGGCACGACCAGAGGTCCCATCGGGTTCCAGCCCCATTCGCTCGGCTCCCGCTCCTCGACCGCGGTCGGGTCGACGGGCGGATAGCGGAGGTCCCAGGCGACGCGATGAAGACCCTTGCCTGCCGGCACGAGGAGCCGCCGGACGATCTGGCCCGCTTCGTCCATGATCGTCATGATGACCGACGGCTTCTCTTCGTTCTCTTCCTTCCGGAGATTATCCCAGCCGGGGAACGGGACGGGCTTTCCGTCCTTGACGAGTTTCCCCTCTTCTTCGCGACGGGCCTCGGCGGCCGTTTTGAGCCCGTCCTTCAGGTAATAGGTGACGACGGCGCCGAACGGCGGGTTGGGCGCGAGGTAGAACGTCTCGCCCAGGCAGCCCTTGCCGTTCGCGTCGATCGGCTTGAGCGGCATGTACTGGAGGGCCTTTTTGACCGGGAAGAGGGCGGCGTTTTTCGCCAGGCTCTCCTCGCTCATCTCCCGGAGCGGCGAGTAGTCGTCGAGGATGAAAAAGCCCCGGCCGAACGAAGCCCCGACGAGGTCGCTCTCGCGCTCCTGCACTTCGATATCGCGGAAGGAGATCGTTGGCACCCCGCCTGCGAGTTTGATCCATTTCTTGCCGCCGTCGAGCGTCGCGTAAATGCCGAACTCCGTCCCGGCGAAGAGGAGCTCTTTCTTGACATGATCCTGGGTGACGGACCAGACGAGGTTCCGCTGCGGCATGTCAGCGGCGATATTCGTCCAGGTTTTTCCGCGGTCGCCGCTCATTAAAAGATAGGGCTTGTAGTCGCCCGTCTTGTGGCTGTCGACCGCCGCGTAAACCGTGTCCTTATCGTGCTTGGAGGCCATGATCTTGTTGACGAAGAAATATTCGGGGACACCGGTGACCTTGTCGACCTTGCGCCAGGTTTTTCCACCGTCTTCGGTTATCTGGATGAGGCCGTCATCCGTGCCGGCATAGATCAGGCCTTCCTGGAGGCGTGATTCGCTCACCGTCGTGATCGTCGAGAAATACGACATGGCCCCATGGTCCCAGAGCCCGTCGACGCTCCACTCCCGGCCCATGATCTTCTGTTCGAGGCGGAAGATGCCGCGGGTCAGGTCGGGGCTTATCCTCGTCCACGAATCGCCGCGGTCTTCGCTCCGCCACAGGTATTGGGACGCGTAATAAACCCGCGTTTGGGAGAACGGGCTGATGACGACCGGCGAATCCCAGTTGAAGCGCAGAGGCGGATCCCCCGGCTCGGGCTTAGGGCTGACATAGATCGTCTCCTGGCTCTTCTTGTCATAGCGGATGAGGTTGCCCATCTGCCATTCGACATAGATCGTGTTCGGGTCGGTCGGGTCGATGGCCGAGGCGTAGCCGTCGGCCCCGTAGGTGATGGTCCAGTCGAAGTTGGAGATGCCGTTGCCGTTGGGCGTCCGCGACGGCCCGAGCTGGCTGCCGTTGTCCTGGGCGCCGCCATGGACGTTGTAGAAGGGGAGGGCGTTGTCGAGGGCCAGCTTGTAGAACTGGGTCACCGGCAGATTCTCGAAAAAGCGCCAGGTCCTGCCGCCGTCGTTCGTCTCGTAGACACCTCCGTCGCTGCCGTTGAGGATGTAGTCCGGATCGCCCTTGACGAAGGCCATGGCGTGGTTGTCGCCGTGCTTGCTCTTTTCGCCGACGGGGCGCCAGGTCTTGCCGCCGTCGTTCGTGACCATCATCGACGGGTCCATCTGGTAAACCCTGTCGAACACGTTGGGGTCGGCGAAGATCTCCTGGTAGTAATGCGGCCCGGTGCCGCCGCTGATGTAGGGGCTGCGCTTCTCCCAGCTTTCGCCCCGGTCCGTCGAACGGTAGAAGCCCTTCTCCTCCGGCCCGGCCTCGACCGTGGCATAGACGACGCGCGGGTCGATGGGCGAGACGGCCAGGCCGATCTTGCCCGCGTCTCCGGAGGGCAGGCCGACCGTGAGCTTACGCCAGGTCTTGCCGGCGTCCTCGCTCTTATGGATGCCCGACTCCGGCCCGCCGCCCATGAACGCGGCGACGCTCCGCCGCCGCTGGTAGGCCCCGGCGTAGAGGACGTTGGGGTTGGCGGGATCGAACTCGACGCTGGTGACGCCCGTGTCCTTGGAGATCTCGAGCGCGAGGGTCCAGGTCTTGCCCCCGTCGGCCGTCTTGTAGAGGCCTCGCTCGCCTCCCGCCGACCAGAGGGGTCCTTCGGCCGCGACGTAGACCACGTTCGGATTCCGCGGGTCGACGAGGATCCGGCCGATGTGCTCGGACTTGGCCAGCCCCATGTTCGTCCACGTCTTGCCGCCGTTCAAGCTCTTGTAGACGCCGTCGCCGAAGCCGACGTGGCGCCCGCTGACGTTCTCGCCGGTGCCCACCCAGACGGTCTCCGGGTTCGACGGGTCGAGGGTGATACAGCCGATGGAGTAAGAGGCCTGGGCGTCGAAGACGGGCGTCCAGGTCGTCCCGGCGTTCTCGGTCTTCCAGACGCCGCCCGACCCGGCCGCGACGTACCAGGTGTGGCGCTTCAAGGGGTGGATGACGATGTCGCTGATCCGTCCCGACATGAGGGCCGGGCCGATGTTGCGGAAGGCGAGGCCCGAGAGAAGCTCAGGCATGAGAGCCGACTTTTTTTCGACTTTGGCGCCGGACTTGGCGTCCCGCTTCGCGGCCGCGGCCTGGGCCGCGAGAGGAACCGCTACGGCGAACGCGGCGACAACCAGAAGGACCGGAACGACGTATTTCTTCATATTGACCTCCTCGAGCAGGAGGGAAGATTATCAGTATCCGGGGCGGAATGACAATACCCCGGACGAAGCGGGAGCGGGGCCTTGCTTTTTCGGCCCCGGCCCCGTATTGTTAGGAACGGACAGAAGTCCGAAGGAGGAACACATGGGTGCTTTCGTTCTCTTGCTCATCATCATCGCGGCCATCGTCATCATGGCCATCGGCATGTACAACAGCCTGGTCACGCTCCGCAACCGCTGCGACAACGCCTGGTCCCAAGTCGACGTCCAGCTCCGCCGCCGCTACGACCTCATTCCCAACCTGGTGGAGACGGTCAAAGGCTACGCTAAGCACGAGAGCGGCGTCTTCGAACGGGTGACGCAGGCGCGGTCCGCGGCCGTCAACGCCCAGACGGTCAAGGCCCAGGGCGAAGCCGACAACATGCTGACCGGCGCCCTGAAATCCCTGTTCGCCGTCGCCGAGGCCTACCCCGACCTCAAGGCCAACCAGAACTTCCTGATGCTCCAGGAGGAGCTGGCCGGGACCGAGAGCAAGGTCGCCTACGCCCGGCAGTTCTACAACGACGTCGTCATGAAGTTCAACATGAAACAGCAGGTCTTCCCTTCGAACATCCTGGCCAACATGTTCGGATTCAAGATCAAGGAATACTTCCAGATCGAAGAGGAAGTAGCCAAGGGCCCGGTCAAGGTCCAGTTCTGATCTTTATGGGGACATACTCCCCCGGAATGCGGAGCTGCGAAATGGGGACATGTACTTCCGGTACGTGTCCCCGTTCTTCGTTTGGGTGATCGCCAGGATCGGCCATGTACGAACAGATCTCACGTAACAAGTGGAAATCCATCGCCCTCATCGTCTTCTTCATGGCCTTCATCTTCCTCCTGACGTGGTTCTTCGAGTACGTGACCGGGTGGGGGAAGGGGGGGCTCGTCCTGGCCGTCGTCGTGTCCATGGGCATGGCCGCGGTCGGCTACTACGCGAGCGACAAGATCGTCCTGACCATCAGCCGGGCCCGGCCCGTGACCAAAGAGGAATTCCCTTACCTCTATAACGTCGTCGAGGGCCTGGCCATCGCCGCCGGCCTGCCCGCGCCGAAGTGCTATGTTATCGACGATACCGCCCCCAACGCCTTCGCCGCCGGGCGCAAGCCGGAGACGGCCGTCATCTGCGTCACGACCGGCATCCTCGAAAAACTCAACCGCGTCGAGCTCGAGGGCGTCATCGCCCACGAGATGTCGCACATCAAGAACTACGACGTCCGGCTCCAGACGCTGGTCGTGGTCATGGCCGGAGTCGTGGCCCTCCTCAGCGACTGGATGCTGAGGAGTTTCCTATGGGGCGGCGGGCGGCGGCGCGGCGGCCGTAACCGGGGCGGTTCGGGAGGCGCCGGCGGCATCCTGATCATCGTCGGCCTGGCCCTGGCGGTGCTGTCGCCGTTCATCGCCACGATCATTCAGCTGGCCGTTTCCCGGAAGCGGGAGTTCCTGGCCGACGCGAACGGGGCCATGCTGACCCGCTACCCGGCCGGCCTGGCCTCGGCCCTACGGAAGATCTCCGCGGATACCGAGCCCCTGGAAGCGGCCAACAAGGCCACGGCCCACCTCTACATCGTCAACCCGCTCAAGAACATCAAGGGCGGCGTCAACAGGCTCTTCAGCACCCACCCGCCCATCGAGGAGCGCATCGCCGCCCTCGAGAAGATGTAGGCGTTGGCATTTTTAATTTCGACCGATGGACAAAAAGGTTGACACATATATATGAGTGATGGTATATTTATCCATTATGAGATATCGGACGAGAGAGGAAGAGGCGGAGAGGGTATTCCGTAAACGTGGTGGGACTCTCCGAACTTCCCAAGCCATCGCTGAAGGCATCCACCCCAGGAGTCTCTATTCCCTGCGCACAAAAGGCCGCATTGTTCCTCTGAGCCGCGGGCTCTATCGACTGGCCGACCTGCCCGATGTGGGAAATCCTGACCTCGCCGTAGTGGCCGCACGCGTTCCATCCGCAGCTATTTGCCTCATTTCTTCACTTTCGTTTCATCGAATAACGACTCAGGTCCCGCATTCTGTCGATGTCGCCCTGCCTCGGGGAACAAAAGCGCCGCGGCTGGACTTTCCTCCTCTGAGGATCTTCAGGATTTCCCGAGGGATTTTTGAAGCGGGAATCGAAACCCATGATGTCGACGGGATCGCGATTCGCGTCTATTCTCCGGCCCGGAGCATCGTGGATTGCTTTAAATTCCGTAATCGGATCGGGACCGACATAGCCGTCGAAGCCCTCCGACTCAGTCAGCGACGCCGAGTCTGTACTATCGCCGAAATCCTGGAGTATGCCAAGCTCCTGCGGATGCACCGCGTGATGCTCCCTTACCTAGAAGCGATTCAATGAGCGTCAGCAATCCCGTAAACATGGCGCATTCCGTGCATCAACGCCTCCTGGATGCGGCGAGAAAAACACATCGTTCTTTTAACGATTTGCTGCAATATTTCTCCATGGAGCGCTTTCTTTACCGCCTGGCCCAAACCTCTCATCGAGAAGCCCTCCTCTTGAGGGTTTGGGGAATTCCCTCCGCTCGTCCGACGGCCGACATCGACATGACGAGTCCCCGGGACATTTCGATCTTGGATCTTCTGTCGATTTTCCGGGAAAGCATGAACGTGGATTTCAACGATGGTCTGACCTTTCACAGCGACAGCATCCGGACCGAGCCCATTGAAAAAGGGACGGACTTTCAAGGAACCCGGTTCCTTTTCAGAGCCAACCTGGGGAACGCTCGCATCTTCATACAAATCGACGTTGGTCAGAAAGATGCGGTAACGCCGGACCCGGTTTGGATCGAACTCCCCCCGCTATTGGATTTCCCCCCTCCGCGGCTCCTTGCTTATACGCCCTACAGCACGATCGGAGAAAAATTCCATGCCATGGCGACGTTGGGCATGGCGAACAGCCGGATGAAAGACTATTTCGATATCTGCGTTCTTGCCCGCAATCTGGATTTTCACGGAGCCGTTCTTCAGGATGCGATACTTGCGGTCTTTGAAAGGCGCCAGATACCCATTCCGAAATCCGTCCCGCCCGGTTTAGCGGAAGAATTTGCGGAAGACGCCATGAAGCGGGTGCAGTGGAACGCCTTCATCAAGCGGCTCGTCGATCTCGAAAAGCCGCCGGCTCTGGACGAAGCGATCTGCGTGATCCGCGCGTTTATCATGCCTCCGCTTTTGGCTTTTCATGAGGGGCGTCGGTTCAATTTCGTCTGGCCACCCGGCGGGCCGTGGCGGCCTCAAGAGAAAGACCATGTCGAGTGACGTCCATTCACGGAACTGCGGCTATCCGCCCCACGCCCTAAATCACTTCAAACGCGCGTAGGCGTCGTCGACGGCCTTTTTGAGGTCTTTGGCCGCGCGCTCGAGCCCCTTCTTGACGTCTTCACCGGCCTTCTGTCCGGCCTTGGTCCATTCCCCCATCCGGACCTTGAGATCTCGCTCTTTCTCCTCAAGCGACCTAAGGCCCTTGTCGTACTCCAGGCGCGCCTCGAGCTTGAGCTTCCGGCCCTTGGCCTTGAGCTCCATCAGCCCGGCCTTGACGTGGTCCATTTCGATGGCGAGCCGCTCCAGGAATTCGTCTTTTTTGGTGAGCTTTGCCATGCTGTCCCCTCCTCACTCTAATGTAACAGAATGCCGGCGGTTCCGCGAGGTGCCCGAGGGCTTCTTGAAAGTAAGAGGGCAATTCTCTATAATAGGCCAGCCCATCGCGGGGTCGTAGTTCAGCTGGTTAGAACGCCGGCCTGTCACGCCGGAGGTCGCGAGTTCGAGTCTCGTCG
>CAZZCH010000010.1:0-57305 GCA_964652895.1 uncultured Eubacteriales bacterium | reverse complement strand
AGCTGGTTAGAACGCCGGCCTGTCACGCCGGAGGTCGCGAGTTCGAGTCTCGTCGGCCCCGCCAATCCTTAATCAAAAGCGCCGTCCTACGGTCCCCCCCTAATTACAGAGGGGGGCAGGGGGGTTAAGAAATACAAACAGAGTCTTGAGAGGCGCTTTTGCGTCCCGGAACGCCTTCCACATCCAAGCCCCCTCTTAAATTCTAAGAGAGGTTGGGGAGATTGAGAATCGGGGAAATTCTTAAGAGCGTTCCGGGCAATGGATCTTCAAGCACAACCGGCTCGGCTTCCCCCTAATTACAGCGGGGGAAAAGGGGATTAAGAAATATGAACAAAGTCTTGAGAGGCGCTATTCCTGGCTCACGTAAGCCTATCGGCATATTAAATCCCGCCCCCCACTATCCGAGTGCGACTTGACAGCTGAACGAATGATATTTTATCGTCATTGACAACGGGACCTGAGTAAAGGAGTACAGACATGCTTACCCACGCTTCTTGGACGAAGGACAGATCATCGTATCTTGTCTTTCTGATCGGCATCTGTCTTTCGCTTTGCGCCGTTTCTCTCTTCGCCCAGGCTCCCGCGAAACGACCGCTCGCGGCGGATGATGTGTACCGCATGAAGGAGGTCGGCGATCAGCAGGTTTCCCCCGACGGCAAGTGGATCGCCTACACCGTCACGAGCCTGGACCGCGAGGCCGACAAGCTCCGAAGCGCCATCTGGATGGTCAACTGGGAAGGCACGCAGGATCTGCAGATCACCAATGGGGCCGACTCGGACACCTCGCCGCGCTGGAGCACCGATGGACGGTTTCTGGCGTTCCTTTCCGCTCGTCCCGCCGAGGGTAAGACCCAGATCTGGCTGCTCGATCGACGCGGCGGTGAAGCGATCCAGTTGACGAACGTCAAGGGTGAAATCGGCGACTATGAATGGTCGCCGGATGGCAGGCGGCTCGCGCTGGTCATGCAGGACAGCGAGGAGGAACCGGGCGAAACGCCCCATCCCAAAGCCCGGGCGCCGAAGCCGATCGTCATAGACCGATACCTCTTCAAGCGGGACATCGAGGGCTATCTCACCGCTTCGTCCCTCGAACATCTTTATCTGTTCGAGGTCGAGAGCAAGAAGCTGGAAGCCCTGACCGGCGAAAAGAATTTTGACGAGACCGATCCGGCCTGGTCACCCGACGGGTCGCAACTCGCGTTTTTCAGCAACCATGCGGAGGAGCCCGATCGGGCCGGGACGACCGATATCTTTATCGTCGAGGCGCGTGCCGGAGCCGTGCCGCGCCAGCTGCTCACCATATTCAAGCCGGACGAGCAGCGGTTGGTCTGGAGCCCAGACGGCCGGATGCTCGCCTTTCTCCAGGGTTTCGAGTCGAAGTTCAATTTCTACAACCAGGATCGGCTGGCCGTCGTACCGGCCACGGGCGGCGAGCCGCGCACGGCGACCGCCAAGCTCGACCGTAGCGTGTCCCAGCCGAAATTCACACCTGACGGTTCCGCCCTGACCTTCTTGGTGGAAGACGACCGGCAAGCTTATCTAGGGAAGGTCGCCGTCGGCGGCGGTGACGTGGAACGCATGAGTGATGGCAGCGCCGTCCTCAGCAAGTGCATGACCGGCGGCGGGCATACGGCGGTCGCGGCGGCGACGGATTCGTCGGCGACGGAGATCTACGCGCTCGAGAACGGAAAACCGCGCAAACTGACCGCGCACAACGACGGGCTGCTCGCCGAGTTGCAGCTGGGCGCCGTCGAGGACATCGGCTTCCGGAGCAAGGATGGCACGGAAGTCCACGGTCTGATGGTCAAGCCGGCCTCGTATGAGGCGGGGAAGAAATATCCCACGTTGGTGTGGATCCACGGCGGCCCGATCATGCAGGACGACCATGCGCTGCTGTTCGATCTGTATCCGCTGCAGCTCGAGCGGCAGTTCTTTGCGGCGCACGGCTATGTCGTTCTGGCCATCAACTATCGCGGCAGCGGTGGGCGTGGCGCCGCGTTCACGCGGAGTATTCTCGCCGATTGGGGGAACAGAGAAGTCGCCGATCTGCTCGCCGGCGTCGACTACGCCGTGCGGACGGGGATCGCGGACCCCGACCGGCTCGGCATAGGGGGCTGGAGCTACGGCGGCATCCTGACGGACTATACGATCGCGACGGACACGCGCTTCAAGGCCGCCATCAGCGGGGCCGGCAGCGCCCTTCAGCTCTCGATGTACGGCAGCGACCAGTACATCCGGCAGTACGAGCATGAGATCGGCCTCCCCTGGAAGGCCGCGGACGTTTGGATCCGCATCTCCTATCCGTTCTTCCGGGCCGACCGGATCAAGACGCCCACGCTGTTCATAGGCGGCGAAAAAGACTTCAATGTCCCGATCATCGGCTGCGAGCAGATGTATCAGGCGCTGAGAACGCTCGGTGTTCCCACGCAGTTGGTGGTCTATCCGGGGCAGTACCATATCCTCACGCGGCCGAGCTATATCCACGAGCGGCTGGACCGCTATCTGGCGTGGTTCGACAAGTATTTGAAGGTCCCGAAGTAGAGTCAACAGATAAGAAGACCGGCCGTCAATAACCCTTCCGTGCCGTAGCGCCCGGGCCGCGCACGACGCGACCCGGCTTGGCCCCCGTGTGTTCGCCGTCCCGCAGGACCGGGACTCCGTTCACCAGGACGTGGACGATGCCCGTCGCGTACTGGTGAGGATTCTCGAAAGTGGCCTGATCTTTGACCTTATCCGGATCAAAAACCACGATGTCGGCGAAATACCCCGTTTGGAGGCGCCCGCGCCGTTCGATCTTCAGGTTTTCGGCCGGAAGAGCGGCCATCTTGCGGATCGCTTCCTGGAGCGTCATCAGTTTTTCATCGTGGACGTATTTCCCAAGGATCCTTGGATAACTCCCATAGGCCCGCGGATGGGCGCCGGATTCGAGGAATAAACCTTCGGGAGCATAGGCGGATTCGTCGGTGCAGAAACTGAGCCACGGGAGGGGCAGCGTCTTCTTCAGATTGTCCTCGGACTGGCTGAAATAGATGGCCTGCACCTGGCCGTTGTCCTCGATCAGGAGATCCATGGCGGTCTCCTCGGGAGATTTCCCGCGGATCTCCGCGACCAGGGCCAGCGTTTTTCCGGTCAACGGTTTCAGGCTTTCCTTGTTGAATGCGACCAGCAAGATCCTATCGGGAGAGCCGCATTGGAGATACAGGCTTTCCCAGCCCTTTGACGGCTTCCTCATCTCCTGGATGATCCGCAGCCGGGTGGCCGGGTCCTTCATTCTCTTGATGGCCGCCTCGACTCCGCCGTCTTGGATCCATGGGGGAAACGAAGCCATGAGTCCGGCCATGCCCGCGGGGTAGGGATAGGCGTCGGCCGTCACTTCGAGCCCTTCCGCGCGGGCCTTTTCCACGATCTCGATGACCTGGTCCATCTTCGCCCAGTTGTCGCGACCCCCTGTTTTCAGGTGGAAGATCTCGCCGCGGATCCCGGCTTCCCGGACGATCCGAAGGAACTCGTCGATCGCGGGAATGATCTCGTCTCCCTCGCTTCGCATGTGAGAGACGTAGAGTCCGCCGTATTGTGCGGCCACTTTGGCCAGGGCCACGAGCTCTGCGGTCTTGGCGAAAGAGCCGGGCGGATAGATCAGGGCCGACGCCACGCCCAGGGCGCCCTCCTCCATCGCCTGCCCGACGAGTTTTTGCATCAGGCCCAGCTCCTCTTCCGTCGGGGGGCGGTCGTCATACCCGATCACATGGATCCTCGGGGTCGCCGCGCCGATGAACGAGGCCACGTTCGGAGTCACACCGCGCTTTTCGAGGAAACGCAGGTATTCGTCCAGGGTCGTCCACTCGATATCCTGTGGCCGCTTGCCCTGTCCCTTGGCCAGGTCCTCTTTCATCCGCGCGCTGAGGGGCCCCATGGATTCCCCCTCGCCCAAGACTTCCAGGGTGATGCCTTGCCGGATATCGCTCTGCGCCTTCCCGTCCACGATCAAGCCGAACCCGGCCTGAGACATCATGTTGATGAACCCGGGCGCGACCGCCAGTCCCTCGGCGTTGATCTCGGCCTGGCCGCGAGCCTTCGAGAGATCCCCGATAGCGACGATCGTGTCGCCTTGGATCGCGATGTCGGCCGTTCGCGGGCTGCCGCCGCTCCCGTCATAAAGATCCCCGCCACGCAGGATCAGGTCGTACTCGACGGGTTTATGGCAGGCGGCGGTGGACAGCATGGCCAGGACAAGCAGGGCCAGCGTCGTTATCGCGCGTTTCATGGTTGCCTCCTTCCGGATCAATGGCGTGAGAGAATGGCTTCCCCGCGTCAATCTATCATCTGTCGAGAGAGGTTTTCAAGCGCAGGCCGGAGGCTTCTTGACTTCGCGCGGCGACTGGCGATAGCATCGTTATGCGATGGGAGATATCGGTTCCGAAAAATTCAATCCGCCGAATGGGAGACTCTCCATGAACAATGTTTTCGAGAAACGCGTAAGGGCCGCGGCCGTCGCGGGCTGGTGGACCGTGCTCGTCGCCGTCGGGTTCATTCTGATCCAGTGGATCGGGTACATGCTGGTCATGTCCGCTCATCCTACCTGGATGCTGTCCTGGTGGGGTCCGGGCACCACCTGGCCTTTTGTCCAGACCGTTTGGTTCTGGGCCATGGCGGTTTTAAAGTTCTTCGTTTGGCTCCTGGCATTGGGTGCTCTTTGGCTGACGCTATGGGCCAGGCAGTTGAAAAAACGGGCCGATGGCTGATCGTCGGCGACGATAATCTCGATCCGATGAAGCCTCGCTATCGGCGCATGCTCCGGGTGATGAAGGAGAAGGAGGAACAGCCCACGCCAATTGCGGCCGCGGGAGCCAGCTGGGCCCTCTATATCCTGGAATGCTGCGACGGGTCCTTCTACACCGGGGTGACCACCGATATTGACAATCGGCTCCGGAAGCACCAGGAGGGTACGGCCTCTCGCTATACCCGAACTCGGCGCCCCGTCGTTCTGGTCTACCAGGAGGCGTGCGGCACGCGTTCCCGGTCCCTGGTACGGGAGTGCGAAGTCAAGTCCTTGAGCCGGCAGCGCAAGGAAGAACTCATCTCGGGGGAACATTACGGGAAATAAGGGGAGGCGGTGGCTTTTTGGCCAAAACCCTGATATAACTACCTTCTGAAACTATCTGCCGGCAGGGGAAAGTCAGCTCCGAATAACCTGTGTACTGCCGGAGAAAAATAGCAAGATCGTAGAGGAGAAAGAAATGGGATTACAACGGAAGCAGATGCTCATGCGGCAAAAGGCGCGTTTCGAACAGACGCTTCAAGATCGGCTGTCTTTCCTGTCCGGGAAGGGTATCAAGTCTTCCCAGGCCGACAAAGATACCATCGTTAGAAAAATGCAGGCGGATCTCAAGGCCGCGAATAAAAGACTGCGGGTGATCGCCGCCAGCGAAAAGAGAACGGAAGAGATGGCCAAGATCAAGGCGGAAAGAGCGGCAGCCCCCAAGAAAGAGCAGGAAGCCGGCAAGGGCGAGAAGCCCAAGAAGGCCGCCGAAGAAGGCAAGGGGAAAAAGATCAAGGCGGAGAAGAAGGCGGCCGCTCCGAAAGCGGCGGAAGGCGAAAAAAGTCCGAAAACGATAGAGTCCACCGAGGAAGGCAAGCCGGCAGCGAAAGAGAAAACAGCAGAAACGGTGTAATACTATCTTTTCAGCTTTTTGGCGATGACGCCGTCCAAGGACCAGCGGCCGCCGCCTGTGATCATCAAGGCGGCCCCGATGGCCACGGCCAGGATGTGATACTCGAAACCCTCGCCTTTCGCGGTCCCGCCCCAGTTCATGAAGAAGCCGTTTTTCAAATGGACGAGAGCGATGGCGACGAGCATGTTCACGGAGATGGCCAGGGCGGCGATTCTCGTGAAAAATCCCGCGATCAAGGCTACGGCCCCGACCGATTCGGCTAGGATGGCCAGGAGAGCGAAGATCGTCGGGATGTGGAAGTTGGATTCGAATCCCCTCATGGTGGCGGTGAAACCTCCGCCGCCGAACCAGCCCAGAAGCTTTTGGGCGCCGTGGGGAAAGATCACGATTCCCAAAAGGACCCTGAGGACCGTCCCGGAAAGACCCTTGTCGGTCGCGAACAAGCTCCTGAACATCGTGTCCCTCCCGCTATTTTTTCTTGATCCTATCGAGCTGGGTTTTTGCGGTATTGACGGCCTTCTTGATCTCGGCGTTGTCCGGGTCGAAGCTGAGGAGCCCCTCCCAGACGGCGATGGCCTTGGCCAGGTTCCCCTTCCGGTATTCCGCGAGACCCGTTTTGGTCAGGCTTTCCCGGCAGTCGACGAGGACGTCCCTCAGGGCCTCCCGGGAAAAAGCGACGGGCGGCTTGAGCCCTTCGAAAGACGGATAGCTCTTGAGCAGAAGGAAGTTCACCGTTCCGGCCCGGGCGAAATCCCTGGCGCTGAAGGCTTTGTCTCCGATGGCCTTGATCTGGTTGACCGCCCCCCGATATTTCGCCGCGAGCTCGACGTCCCCCGGATTTTCCTTGAGAGCGACTTGAAAGATGTCGAGGGCTCGGACGAAGTTTCCGGCTTTCATGGCCTGTGCGGCCGGGTTGTCGACCGTCACGATCCGGCATTCTTTCAGGGTTGTCTCGAGCTGGACCTTCTTAAACGTGAGCGTTGCCGCGAAGGGCCCGAAATTGCCGTAGCGGTCGAGAAGAACCCGATAGATGCCGCCTGCCCGGGCGAAATTCTTGGCGGCGAAGGCGTCGTCTCCAACAGCCTTGATCTCGTGGACCGTCCCCTGATATTTCGCCGCGAGCTCGACGTCCCCCGGATTCTCCTTGAAAGCGGCCTGAAAAATGTCCAGGGCTCGGGCGAAGTCCCCGACCTTCACGGCCTGCGCGGCCGGGTTGTCGACCGCCCCGATCCGGCATTCTTTCAGGGCCGTCTCGAGTTGGGTCTTTTTAAACGTGAGCCTTGCCGCGAACGGCCCGAAACTGTCGTAGCGGTCGAGAAGGATCCGATAGATGCCGCCCGCACGAGCGTACTCCTGTTGGCCCAGGGCCCGGTCGGCCGCGCCCTTGATCTCTTCGACCGTCCGGACATAGTCCGCTGTGAGCTCCCTGCTGCGAGGGGGCTTCTCGTACTCGGCCTTGAAATCGTCGAGGGCTTTCGCGAAATCGCCCTCCGCCAACACCGGCCGGGATTCGGCGGGGGTTTGTTTCGTCAGTTTCTTGTTGGCCGTAGAACAGGCAGGCAGGAGAAGGAAAGGGAGAATAAAAAAAGCCAGTGGTCTCTTGAAAGATATGTCGAGCATGATGTCATCCTGCTTTTTCCAAAGTCCTCAGGAAGGCCGGGGTCAGATCGGGGCTGAATTGCCTGCCGGTGAACTCGCGGATCGTGTTCAGAGCCTTCTCCTTGGTCATCGCCTGGCGATACGGCCTGTCCGAGGTCATGGCGTCATAGGCGTCGGCCAGGGAGATGATGGCCGCCTCGCTGGGGATCTTCTCGCCGCTCAACCCGTCCGGATAGCCGCTCCCGTCATACCACTCGTGATGGTGCCGGACGGCGGGGATGAACCGGCGCAGGGAGGGTGCCTTGCGCAGGATCTCGGCGCCGTATTCGGGGTGCTTTTTCATCTCCTCCCACTCGCCGGGGGCGAGCTTGCCGGCCTTGTGGAGGATGGCGTCTGAGATCTTGATCTTGCCGACGTCGTGGAAGAGACAGGCGATCTCGATGTCCTCCAGCTCCTGCCCTCCCATGCCGAGCTCCCTGGCCAGGGCGACGGCCAGCTCGGAGACGCGGGTGGAATGGCCGTGCGTGTAGGAGTCCCGGGCGTCGATGGCCGCGGCCACGACCCGGACGGTCGAGATGTAGGCCTCTTCGAGATCCCGGGCGTCTTGGGCCAGCCGTTCCCTCTGGTTGGTGATGAGCCCGGACATCTCGTTGAAGCTCGCCGTCAGCCGGCCGAGCTCGTCCCCGGAAAAGATGCGCAGGGGCTTGCCCGTCCTCCCGCGCTTGAGCTCCTCGACGCCGGACGAGAGCTCCTTGATCGGCCGGGTCAGTTTGGAGGACAAAAGGACGCTGCTGACGGTGCCCAGGGCCAGGATGACGGCGAAGAGCCCGATGACCTTGCGCTGGGCCACGCTTTGGGCCGTCAACAGCACGGACCAATCGAGCTCGAGGACGACGGAGCCGAGGCGCTTGTCCATGAAGACGATCGGACTTTCGATCTCGATGAGCGTGCCCGACCCGCCGGGGACCCTGCGGGCGAAGGTCCCGTCCTCGCCTCGCTCGAGGATTTCGCCCCCCGCCGGCTCCAACTTACGACCACGCTCTTTGATGTCGCTGTGGACGATGATGTCCCTCTCCGGACTGAGAACGCCGATCGACTTGATGTCGGGATTCGTCTTCTTGATCTGATAGACCATGTAGTCGAGACCGAGAAGGTCATTGGCGCCCATGAGGAAGCCCGCCGAGGGAGCGATGCTCCGGCCCAGGGATTCCGCCGTCTGGATGATCTTGTCCGTGACATGGCTGCTCATGATGCGGACGGTGATGACATAGGATAGGAACGTCGTGGCCATGAGGAGAATAAGGATGAGCAAGGTGGCCTTGGCCCGGATGTTCCTGAAGGAGAACGTCATTATGCTTTTGACGGGTAAACAAATCCCCTTGTATCTTACTCTGCAAGTTTGAAAGGTGTCAATCTGCGGCGTCGAGCCTCGAGCCAGCAAAGGTTTGCGTGGTTTCGTTGTCTAATGGGGCAGGTCAAATAGAAACCGCCCATGGCCACGGACGACGATAAGGCCTTTTGGCCCGAGGCTAGCCAAGCAGCCAGGGAAATGCTCGCAGCTGTCCCCCTCCAGGGGGATTTCGGCCGGCCAGACCGGCGGGCTATTCATTTCGAACCCATGATTCCGAAAAAAGCGCCAAAAAATATGAAAAAAAAGGTCTGCGGGCTGGCAATCCCCCTCGGATTGACAAATGCCGCCCGTGGACATAACATATCTATGGGTAGGGGCGTTATTTTTTTTCCGGCCAAACTGAGGAGGATCCTGTGAATCGTATCATCCGCAATCTCTTCCTTTCTCTCCTCTTGGTTGCCGCCGCAGCCGGCTTCGGGGTGGTCACCTCGTGCAATATCACGGGGGGAGGTGCGTCCGGCGCTATGGGCAGCCTGAACCTGCTCCTGACGGACGGGCCCACCGACGACTGGCAGGAAGTGACCGTCGTCCTCAAATCCGTCAGCCTTCACAGCCGTGGGGGCAATTCCTGGGAGGAGGTCTGGACCGCCAACCCGGCCAATCCGGCCTCCGGCACGGTCAACCTCGTCGACCTGAGCGAAGTGACCGCGATTCTGGAAAAAGCCACGATCCCCGTCGGTACCTATAACCTGCTCAAGCTCGTCATCGACACCGATCCGGCCACGATGAAACTCGTCGACGACCAGGGGACCCAGATCGCCTCGAGCCAGATCACAGTCGTCGACCCGAGCGGCAAGGGCGAGATCAGGGTCGACCTGAGTCCGGCCATTACTGTCGCGGAAGGCAGCACGGCCAACCTGATCGTCGATTTCGACCTGGCCCACCCGCTGTCGATCGTCAACCTGGACGGCAAGGTCGTCGTCAGCCTCAAGGTCCGCCACAAGGCCCTGCCGCGCCGTCTCATGAGCATCCAGTTCGCCCGCACCATCGGCGATATCACCGCCGCGGCCGCGGACGGCACCAGCTTCACCGTCAAGAACCTCCAGGAGTCCGAGCTGACCTTCGGCGTCAACGCCAACACGATCTATGTCGACGCCGACGCCAACGCGGTCGGGAGCTTCGACGGGCTGAAAGCCCTCGTCAACAGCGGGGCCGCCCTCGTCGCCTCCAATATGAACTCCGACGGCAGCCTTTATGCCCGGCGCGTTTGGTACGCGGCGAGCATCGAGACCCTGCCCCAATTCACCCCCGAAGGCCTCGTCCGGCGCGTCGGCGAGAATTGGCTCCGGATCCTGAAGAAGAGAACCTTGACGCTGTCCACGGGCTATAACCGCCATCGCTGCGACTGGAACTCGGAGACGGTCTTCGTCGACGAGAACACGACCTGGACATTCCAGGACATGGCCATGGGCACGGGCACGTCCATTCTCCGTCAGATCGCCAAGGGCTTCCGCGTGGAGGTGACCTTCGTCGACCCCGCCGCCTCCCCCAAGGTAGCCGCGTCGATCAACGTCCACAGCGCCCACGCCGAGGGTCTGGTCACGGCCGCCACGCTCGACAATTTCACCTTCGGCTGGCGCGACCACACCCGGACCATGGCCTACAGCGTCATCGCCGACCACACTTTCGGCTGGTGGTTCTACGGATCGCCCTCGAGCCGCTCCACGGTCCTCCAGGACTTCGTCGACTCCGTGGACCAGGCCCGCTCGGCCAATCTCTGGGTCTTCGCCCACGCCGGGCTCTACTGGGACCAGGCCAATAGCCGCTGGGTGGTCGAGAACCTCGTTCTCTCCCCCGCGAAGCTCCATGACTTCACCAAGATCACGACCGGCTACACAGCCGCCAGCGAGTCCATGGGCGTTTCGACTTACGATTGCTGGGACGAGTCTGTTCCGGTGACCATGAACATCATGCTGGACACGACCGGAGACCTCCAGACGGTGGTCGGCTCCTTTGTCTGGAACGCCATGACGGATATCGTGACCTTTACGCTGCCGGTGCCGCCCGCCGAATGGGAGGCCGTGCTCACCCCGGCCGTCAACAAGGTCAAGATCTGGGTCCGGCCGGTCAAAGGCGCCGACAACTTATACAGCTGGCACGCCTACAGCGTCATCGCCTACCAGTTCATCCGCTGACCGTTCGTTCCGAACATCGGGCAGCCGCGGGCCTCGCGCCCGCGGCTGCCTTTTCAGAAGGTAGGTTTGACCCCTTCCGTCTCGCCGCCGGATCGATAGAATATTCCCCGGTCCGGCGGCGAATTTGTTATAATCCCCCGTAACCAAGCACGCCGTTCGTGCGTCTATATCCTTAGAGCGCCCGATCGAGGAGCCGCGGAGATGGTCCTTCACATCGCCAAAAAAGATTTCCAGACCAACCTCCTGTCGGCCCGCTTCCTCATCGGCTTCGTCCTCTGCCTCGTCCTCATCCCTTTCAGCATCCTGATCAATATCAGCAACTACCGCGACCGGGTGGCCCAATTCCGGCTCGACCGGGACGCCGCCGAGAAGGCCACTGCGGAGGTCCGCGTCTATTCCACGCTGCGGCCCGAGGTCGTCCTGCCGCCCGAGCCCATGAGCGTATTCGGCAAGGGGATCTCCGGCCAGGTGGGCAACCGCGTCAAGGTTTGGCTGGGAGACAAGCCCTTTCTGGCCGCCGGCAAGACCGCGGCCGGCGACAATCCCTTTCTGGCCTCCTTCTTTTCCGTCGATTTCGTCGACATCGCCGCCATCGTCTTCTCCCTGCTGGCGCTCATCTTCAGCTACGACGCGTTCACGCGCGAGAAGGAGGACGGAACGCTGAAGCTGCAGATGTCGAACTCGCTGGCCCGGTCGACGGCCCTGGCCGGCAAGCTCCTCGGTGTGTTCCTGACCCTCCTTCCGGTCCTCGTCTTTTCCTTCCTGCTGAGCGCCGTCCTCGTTCTCTTCTCACGCGACGTCTCCTTTTCCGCCGGCGAGTGGGGGCGGATCGTCCTTCTCTTCGCGGCCAGCCTCGGTTATCTCGCCGTTTTCGTCTTCATCGGCCTGCTCGTCTCGGCCCGGTCCAAGAGCTCGGTGACGAGTCTCGTGCTATGCCTCTTCCTCTGGGTCCTCTTCGTCTTCATCGTTCCCGTCGTCGCGGCCAACTTCGCCGAGAGCTTTGTCGGCGTCGAATCGCGCGACAACCTGGACAGGGTCTTGAGAGACTTCGATAAGGAGCGTCAGGATAAGATCGGCCAGGCGTTAAAGGCCCAAGGGATTCCCCAGGGTTTCAGCTGCTGGTGGTGTTCGTCGGGCGAAGACGGGGCCATGGAAACCTATGGGAACTCGCGGGCGGAATTCGACGTTTTCCGGCGGCGGGCCACGATCTCCGAGCCCATCCGCCTCGAGTACGCGGACAAGCGCTGGCCCCTCCAGAAGGCCTATCTGGATAGCCTTTACCGTCAGGCCAAGGCGGCGGAAAAGCTATCTCTTCTATCGCCGACGGGAGTGTTCCGATCGATCGCTTCGGCTGTCTGCCGGACGGACCTCGCCTCCCACGAAGACCACATGAATAGGACCCGCCGATACCGGGAGACTTTCGTCCGCTGGCTCCAGGGCAAGAACATCTTCGCCTCGTTCCGCTGGGTCACGCCGACGGACCAGGCTTCGTTCCTGACGGAGGATCAGCTCGTCGAAAAACGGACGGGCGGCGAGTTCAAGACGGAGCAGGAGTACGAGGACTGGGCCTCGCGACAGACGGACATGCGGGCCCGCTGGGGGAAGCTCTCTAAGGTCAAGGTCCACGGCGACAGCCCCGAGGGCTTCCCTTTCTTGGACATCTCCGACATGCCCCGGTACCAGGGTCAGCCTGGAACGCTCTTCTCGGGGCTCGAATCCTCCACCCTCGATGTGGGACTCCTGCTCGTCGAAGCGGTCCTGTTGTTCTACCTGGGCTTTATCGCCTTTATCCGCTACGACGTGAGGTGAAGGATGTTTCGAGTCGTCCTCAAACGCGAGATCCTCCACAACCTCTACAGCCTCCGGTTCCTCATTTCCCTGGGTCTCATCATCGCCGTCTTCGCCGCCGGGGCCGTGTCCTTCGCCAGGAACTACGCCGACAACTTGGAAAAATACCGGGAGATCCAGGGGCAGTACCTGGATAACATACGCGACCTGGCCGCTTCGAACGCCTCCGAGCTGGCCGTCCGCCGGCAGACCTATTCCCTGAGGCCCCGGTCCAACGCGTTCATCAGCGACGCCAAGGAGAAGTACCTGCCGAACGCCATCGTCTATAGCGTTTGGAACGTCTTCTCCTTCCAGAACAAGAGCGGCAGCGCCAACCCGTTCCTCAAGAAATTCGACGAGCTGAGCTGGACATTCATCACCGGCTTGATCGTGAGCTTCATCACCCTGCTCTTCACTTTCGACGGTGTGTCGGGGGAGAAGGAGTCGAAGACCCTGGCCCTGTCCCTGGCCAATCCCGTCTCCCGGGCCACGCTGCTCCTGGGAAAGCTCGTGAGCGCCGTCGTTTCGGTGATGGCCATCGTCCTGGCCGGGGCTCTGACAAGCCTTATTATCGTCCTTGTCCTCGGCCCGGGAGGCGTCACGTCAGCCCTGGCCTGGGAGGTTCTGGGCTTCCTGGCCGTGGCCACGCTGCTTGCGGCGACATTCGCCACGTTCGGCCTGTTATCGTCCGTCGTCGCACCGAGCTCCAATGTCAGCCTGCTCCTGGCCCTCTCCTTTTGGCTGGCCTTCGCCGTCGTCGTCCCCAATTCCAGCACCTTCGTCGCGAGGAGCTTTTTTCCGATCGCGAGTCTCGAAACCGTCCAGAAGAACGTCAACGCGGCCTTCGACGACCTGGACAAGAACGCGCCGCCGGGGAGCTGGATGATGAATTCCGGGAATCCTTTTCTGCCCCAGCACGAACTCCGGGCGGACCTTCAAATGAAGCGGTTCCAGGCCGAAAAGAGCCTCCGCGGCTCTTATTACCAGGCGATGTTTCGCCAGTTCGAGAGGACGCGCCTGGTGGTGGCGCTATCGCCTGTTCCGCTCTTCGATTACCTGACCGAGGCCGTGGCCGGCGGTGGCTACCTGCGATTTCGCAAGACTTGGGACGACATGCATATCTACCAGGGGCAATTCCTGAACTTCTTTAAGACGCTGGATGCGGCGGACAAGGACAGTCCGCACTGGTACAACCCTTTTGAAAGCGTCTCGACGACCCGTAAGCCGGTCGCTTTCGAGAAGGTGCCTCAATTCGAGGAAAAATCGATGCCTGCCGCCGCCCGGGTGGCGCCCGCGCTGAAATATTTGGTCATCAATATCTTTATGGTGAGCGCGGTCTTTTTCCTGACCTTCGTCCTCTTCGTCCGCTATGACGTCCGGTAGGCCGCGGACTCACGGAGTCAAACCGGGCCGGAGGCGGACCAGGACGACGCCGTGAGCAGGGACCTTGACCGTGAAGCGCTCGTCGAAGTTCTTGCCCGTGTCCGTGTGGACGTCGAGGTCCTTGTGGGCCCACAAGTCGCGAACGCGGGCGGGCCCGGCCGGAATGCCGATCTGTGACCAGCGGACATAGAGGTCGAGCTCGCGCCCGGCGAGGTTGAGGAAGGCCACGGCTTTGGAGCCGTCGGCGAGCGGCTTCAGCCAGACCTGGCCGCCGTAGCCGCGGTCGATGACGACCCGACCCTGGACGCCGAGCGGGTCCTGGTCGACGGCGATGACCTCGCGGTTGAGCAGGATGTTTTTCGTTTCGTCGGTCATGGCCCGCAAGTCGTTGCCCGCCATGAGGGGTGAGGCCATGATCGCCCAGAGCGAGAAATGGGCCCGGTACTCGTCGCCGGTCATGCCGCCGTTGCCCACCTCGAGCATGTCCGGGTCGTTCCAGCCGCCCGGGCCGGCCGCCGCGTAGAGACGGGAATTGGCGTTGATGATCCAGGCGACGCTCTCCCAGTTAT
This sequence comes from uncultured Eubacteriales bacterium, assembly GCA_964652895.1. Taxonomy (GTDB): domain Bacteria; phylum Acidobacteriota; class Aminicenantia; order Aminicenantales; family Saccharicenantaceae; genus RBG-16-66-30. The sequence goes on along the minus strand of CAZZCH010000010.1, from coordinate 42,709 downwards.
CCCCGATATCGGAAGTCGTCCGCCAGAGCTGGCCGACGCCCCTGGCCCAGGTCCAAGGGTCGTTCCGGCCCCACTCGCAGATGCTCAGCACGATCGGCCGGCCGGTCCGGCGCAGGGCGTCGTGGAATTTCGTGTACTGGACGCGGGCGTCCAGGTCGTCGGCGTTACACCAGTCCACCTTGATGTAATCGACTCCCCACTCGGCGTAGGTGGCCGCGTCGAGGTCCTCGAAGCCGAGCGAGCCGGGCCGCCCCTCGCACGTCTTGGGCCCGAGGTCTGTGTAAAGACCGAAGGCGAGGCCCCTACCGTGGACGTAATCGGCCAGGGCCTTCATGCCGCCGGGGAAGCGGGCCGGGTCGGCGACGATCCGGCCGTCCGCCCCTCGCGAGACCTGCCAGCAATCGTCGATGACGAGGTGCTTGTAGCCCGCGTCGCGCATGCCCGTTTCGACCAGGGCGTCGGCGGTTTCGCGGATGAGCCGTTCGTCGACGTTACAGCCGAACTTGTTCCAAGTGTTGAAGCCCATGGGCGGAGTTGGGGCGAGTACCGGCTCCGCGACCATCTTCTCCGCCGCCGCCTCTTTCCGTTCTATCCCCGGTCCGCAGGCCATAATGACCGCAATAGCCAACAGTGTGGCGAGCCCGGCCGCCGGGGCCGTTTTTTTGATCACTCCCGTCCTCATTTCATGCTCCTTCGGGAAAATGTCAAGCGGACTATAGATTGGCCGGATGGCCTTGTCAACCGGCCGGTTGACACTCTCCCCGGCCGCCCCTATAATGAAAGCTGAAAGGAGTATGGGGGCGTACTGGTTTCGACGGAAGTAATGAGGCACAAGTTGCACGCCGAGGTCCCACCCACCTCGTTAAACGGTGGAAAAACTTTAACTGCAGAACCTTTAGCAGTCGCGGCCTAATAGAAAGGCACGCCGTTCCTGGGGTCCTCTCCCGCGGGGCTTCCGGAGCGTCAAACGTGCGGGATAGCGAGCCGGTTTGGCCCTGAGGCCGGGAAGCGAAACACCTTCGGGGCTGGTTTCCCGGCGCTCTTCCTCTTCGAGCGCCGGGCGACGAGATCAATGAAGGGGATAAACGTGTAGAGACTTGCTGTTGAATGCTTTCGGACGCGGGTTCGATTCCCGCCGCCTCCACCAGACCTGAGCGTGATGAGAGACTCGATAGACCGGACGGCCCGGGGCGCGGCCCTGGCCGCCGCCCTCCTCGTCGCCCTCGCCGTCTGCCCCGTCTCCGGTCAGGCCCCGGCCGAGCAGAGACAGCGGATCCAGACCGTGGTCATCGACCCCGGCCATGGCGGCATGGAGACCGGGGCCAAGGGCAAGTTCGGGAACCTCGAGAAGGACATCACCCTGGCCATCAGCCTCAAGCTGAAGGCGCTCATCGAGCGGAACATGGGCTTCGAGGTCGTCCTGACGCGCGACAAAGATGTGTATGTCTCAAGCGAGAGCCGCTCGGCCATCGCCAACAACCGCAAGGCCGGGCTGTTCATCAGCATCCACGCCAACGGGGCCGTCCAGCGGAAAGCGGCCGGTTCGGAGACGTTCTTCCTCAGCCTCAACGCAACCGACGAGGAGACACGCCGGTTGGCTTACCTCGAGAATAACTCCTCCAATCTCCAAAGCCACATCGACCCGTCGTCGGACGACGACCTGATGATGATCCTCTGGGACATGGCCCAGACGGCCTACATCAAGCAGAGCAGCCAGCTGGCCGAGATGGTCCAGGGAGAGCTCGACGCCCTCCTCGGGACGCGGAACCGGGGCGTCAAGCAGGCCCCGTTCAAGATCCTGACCGGTGTCGCCTGCCCGGCCATCCTCGTCGAGGCCGCCTTCATTTCCAACCCGGAGGAAGAGCAGAAGCTGGCCTCCGAGGATTTCCAGGCCAAGGTCGCCGAAGCGATCTACCGCGGGCTCGCCCGCTACCTCCGGATGCCCGAGTAGGACCCCATGGCCAATAACAAAAAAGCCAAGATACCGAAACCGGCGCTCGTTCTGGGCGTCCTGTCCGTCATCCTCCTCGTCCTGGCCATCATCTTTTTCACCGGCGGGGGGCGGGAGAAGGTCGAGCGCTTCATCGACGCCAACGTACCCAAGACGCCGGCCGTCGCGGGGGGATCGGCCGAGGCGAAGACGGTGACACTATTCTTCCTCGACGATAACGACGACTTCCTCCACCGGGAAACGCGTTCGATCGCTGCCGGTCCGACGGCCGACGATGAGGCGGAACAGGCCCTGGCCGAGCTGATCAAGGGCTCTGAAAAGGGGCTGCTTTCCCCGCTCCCACCCGAGACCAAGGTGCGCCAGGTCTTTATCGGCAAGGACGGGATCGCGACCGTGGATCTCAGCCGGGAGGTCGCGGAAAAATTCTCGTACGGCTCGACCATGGAATTGGCGGCTGTCTACGCCGTCGTCAACACGCTGGCCTTCAATTTCAAGGGGGTCAAGAAGGTCGTCATCCTCGTCGAGGGGGCGGAGAAGGAGACCCTTGGCGGGCACGTCGACCTGACCCGGGCCTTCCTCCCCGATTATTCCCTGGTCGCGAGATAGCCCGGTGCCGGCCATGAAGAAGCTCGCCCGGGTGGTCATCGTCGGCTTCCCGAACGTCGGCAAATCCACTCTTTTCAACAGGATCCTGGGACAACGGAAAGCCCTCGTCCACACGGATCCGGGAATGACCCGGGACAGCCTCTCGGCCACCTGCGTCCTCGAGGACAAGAGGTTCGTCCTCGTCGATACGGGCGGGCTCTTCGGCGTCGCCGACGAGCCCCTGAGCGACAAGGTCCGCGCAAAAGCGCTCGAGGAGGCGGCCGCGGCCGACCTCGTCCTATTCGTGCTCGACGGCAAGCGGGACGTCGCTCCGATCGAGAAAGAGATCTTCATCTCGCTGAAAAAGCGCGGCCTCCCGATCCTTGTCGTCGTCAACAAGGTCGATTCCCAGGTCCAGGAAGAATCGATGACGGCCGAGTACTATCGGCTGGGGGAAAAGGACATCTATTTCATTTCCGCGGAACACAAGCTCAACGTCGGTTGGCTCGAGGAGGCTATCGTCGCCGCCCTGCCGGCGGCCGAACCGGAGCGGGACGAGCGGGCGCCCCTCCGCATCGCCATCGTCGGCCGCACCAACGTCGGCAAATCCTCCTTGGTCAACCGGCTGGCCGGTGAGGAGCGTCTCATCGTCAGCGAGATCCCCGGGACGACGCGGGACAGCACCGACACGCTCCTCCTCCGCGACGGAAAGCCGTTCTGCCTGGTGGACACGGCGGGGATCCGCAGGCTCGCGGGCGCGGAAGACAGCCGGGAGAAGGCCGGGATCCTCCGGGCGAAATCGAACATCGGCCAGACGGACGTCGTCTGCCTCATCCTCGACGTCCAGGAGTTCCCCACCCGGCAGGACGCCCGGATCGCCCAGCTGGCCCTCGAATCCGGCCGGCCCCTCATCCTCGCCCTCAACAAGTGGGACCTCGTCGATAAGGACGCCGTCCGGCCCGAGGCCGTGCGCGCCCGCGTCTTCCGGAAGCTCGGCTTCGTCAGCTACGCGCCGCTCCTCTTCATCTCGGCCCGGACCGGGCAGCGGGTCGTCAAGATCCTGGATACGGCCGAGCAGATCTTCAAGAGCGCTTCGACGCGGATCGGGACTTCGAAGCTCAACGAGTTCTTGGCCCGGACGGCCGAAGACCACCTGCCGCGCCTGAAGAGCGGGGCCAGGGCCAAGCTCCGGTATATGACCCAGAAGGGGGTCTGTCCGCCGACGTTCATCCTCTTCCTCGGCTCCCGGGGCCCCATCTCGCCGACTTACGAGAAGTACTTCGTGGATTCCCTGCGGGAGACGTTCGGCTTCGTCGGCACCCCGCTCCGCTTGATCGTCCGGACGAGCTGATCCCCCTCGGGGGTCCCTGGGCAGGCCATTTTTTCTTGACTTTAAAGGAGTCTTCGTTTATAAATAAGTTCTTGTTTTTCTCTGTAATGAGCCATTGATCACAAGGAGGTCAGGATGTCTCGAAAGACGACCCAAAGATTGATTCTCACCGCCGCCGCGCTCGTGGCGGTTTTCGCCTTCACGGCCTGTCAGAACATCAGCTATTCCAAGCTTTCCGCCAATTACCATTTCGGCCGGGCCAACAGCTTTTTCCGGGAGAACCAATACCGGAAGGCGATCACAGAGTACGAGGCGACACTCAAGTTCAATCCCAACATGACCCAGGCGTTCCGCTTCCTTGGCGAGAGCTATAAGCAGCTCTACAAGCCGGGCGTGGACTCGCCGATCAACAAGGAACTCGAAGAGAAGGCCATCGATGCCTTGACCAAAGCCCAGACGATCGAGCCCAACAACAGGGACATCATCTATTCCCTCGGCGACATGTACGACAAGCTCAAGAAGTTCCCGGAGGCCGAGAAGCTCTACATCCGGATCATCGAGCTCCAGCCCGAGAATATGGACAACTACTACGTCGTGGCCGAGTTCTACAAGCGCTATTCGAGCGACAACAAGGAGATCGCCAAGAAGGCCGAGTCCATGTACCTGCGCCGGATCGAGACCGATCCCGAGAATCCCCAGGGCTACGCCTACATGGCGACCTATCTCCAGGAAGCCGCCGGCAGTCCCGAGGATGTTCTGAAATCCTATGAGCGGGCCGCCGAGTTCTGGGAAAAGCGGATCTCCCTCACGCCGGATTCCGCCGAGGCCCGGCTGGCTCTGGGTGTCAACCTCTGGTCGCGGTCCTTCCGCTTCCAGTTCCAATCCTCTCCAGAGAGGATGAAGCTGGCCCAAGCCGCTCTCGTGGCCATCCAGAAGGCCATCGACCTCGACCCGACCTACCCCGAGCCGTACGCCTGGATGGGCCCCCTTTACAAGGCCGTTCTGGCCAAGCTCGAGCCGGAGAAGGAAGCCCGGTATAACGCCGAAGGCGACCGCTACCTCGAGAAATTCCAGGAGCTGCGCAAGAGGGCGGCCGAACGGAAGAAACTCGAGGAAGAGCTGAAGAAAAGCGCCTGAGGGGGCCTTTCTCCGACCGGCCCGCGGCGCAGGTTGACAATTCCCTGCGGATTTAGTATTTTAGTCCATCTGTCTATCTCTGTTTTAAGGTTAGAAGCTCATGAGGACCTTTATCCCTAAAAAGGGCGACATCGAACAGAAGTGGTGGCTGATCAACGCCGAGGGCCGGATCCTCGGGCGTATGGCCACCGAGGTCGCCGACCTGATCCGCGGCAAAAGGAAGCCCCAGTTCACCAGCCATCTGGACACCGGGGACTTCGTCGTCATCGTCAATGCCGAGAAGATCAAGGTCAGCGGCCGCAAGCTCGACCAGAAGAAGTACTATACCCATTCCCTCTATCCCGGCGGAATCAAGGAGGAGACGCTCAAGGACCTCCTCGAAAGGAAGCCGGAAGAGGTCATCAAGAAGGCCGTCTGGGGCATGATCCCGAAGGGAAAACTCGGCCGGGCCCTGTACAAGAAGCTCAAGGTCTACCGCGGACCCTCCCATCCCCACGAAGCCCAGAACCCCCAGGAATACAAGTTTTAGGAGGCACCTTGAGTCTGATCCAATACTACGGAACGGGGAAAAGAAAATCGTCCATCGCCCGGGTCTTCCTGCGTTCGGGAAAGGGCGACATCACGCTATTCGTCAACAAAAGGCCGCGGCCTTACAGCGAATATTTCCGCCTGGATGCCTACAAGGTCATCATCCGCCAGCCGCTCCTCCTCACGGAAACGGAGGACAAGTTCGACATCTTCCTGCGGGTCAGCGGCGGCGGGGCCAAGGGGCAGGCCGAGGCCATCCGGCTCGGGATCGCCCGGGCCCTGGTCGAATTCAACCGGGAGCTCAGGCCCGTCCTCAAGTCGGCCAGCCTGTTGACACGGGACGCGCGGGTCAAAGAGCGGAAGAAATACGGATTGCTGGGCGCCCGCAAGGCTCCTCAGTACCACAAGCGCTAAGAGGGGAGGATCGAGTTGGTCTCTGTCACGATGAAAGAACTGTTGGAGGCGGGCGTTCACTTTGGGCACCAGACGAAGCGCTGGAACCCCAAAATGAAAGAATACATCTTCGGGCAGCGGAACGGCATCTACATCGTCGACCTGCAGAAGACGATCAAGAACTTCAAGGAAGCCCTGAACTATCTCCGGGGCGTGGCCGAGGAAGGCAAGATGATCCTCTTCGTCGGCACCAAGAAGCAGGCCCAGGACATCGTCCGCGACTATGCCACGAAGTGCGAGTCGAGCTACGTCAACCAGCGCTGGCTCGGCGGGCTCCTGACGAACTTCGGCGTCGTCCGGGGCAGCGTCGACAAGCTGAAGGAACTCGAGGAACGGAAGGAAGACGGCCGCTGGGACCTCATGTCGAAAAAAGAGCAGTCGAGGCTCGAAAAGGTCTTCCGGAAGCTCCAGAAGAACCTCGGCGGGCTGAAGACCATGAGCGCGCTGCCCGGGGCCATCTTCATCATCGATTCGTCGAAAGAGACGATCGCTATCGCCGAGGCCCGGAAGATGCATATCCCCATCGTGGCCGTCGTCGACACCAACGGCGACCCGGAAGACATCAACTACCCCATTCCCGGCAACGATGACGCGGTCCGGGCGATCGAACTGTTCGCTTCGAAGGCGGCCGAGTCGATCATCGAGGGCAAGAAGAACCGGATCAGCAAAGAGCTCCTCGAGGAAAAGACGAACGAAACGCCCCCCGCCGAAGAGGCCCCCGAGATCAACTGAGAAAGAGGACGCGATGGAAATCACGGCAGACAAGGTCAAGGAACTCCGGGAGAGGACCGGCATCGGCATGATGGAGTGCAAGAGCGCCCTGGCCGAGTGTGACTGCGATATGGACAAGGCCATCGAGATCCTGCGGAAAAAAGGATACGCCCGGGCGGAGGCCAAATCCAGCCGCGCCGCCAAGGAAGGCCTGGTCAGTTCCTACATCCATCTGAACGGCCGGATCGGCGTCCTCATCGAGGTCAACTGCGAATCCGACTTCGTCGCCCGGAATTGCGAATTCCAGGAACTGGTCAAGGAGCTGGCCATGCAGATCGCGGCTGCCAAGCCGTGCTACATCTCCTCGGGCGATATCCCCGTGGACATCGTGGCCAAGGAGAAGGAGATCATCATGGCCCAGCTCGGCGACATGAAGAAGCCGCCCGAGATCATGGAGAAGATCGTCCGGGGCAAGCTCGGCAAGTTCTTCGAGGAGGTCTGCCTTCTCGATCAGCCTTACATCCGCGAAGACAAGCTCAAGGTCCGCGACCTCATCACCCAGCTCGTCGCCAAAGTGGGCGAGAACATCAAGGTCGGGCGGTTCACGCGCTACGAGATCGGGCAGGACTGAAGCTCCACGGACTTGCGCCGGTGGAATCCAACTTTCACGGGCTTTGGAGCGCCTGTCCCCGAAGCGGTGATTGGCCATTCCAATTTCGCGAATGGGATTGAAATCCGGGCCCGAACGGGTATAGAATAAGCCCCGAAGCCCATGCCCAAACCGGTCTATAAGCGCATCCTCCTCAAGCTGTCCGGCGAATCCTTCCTCGGCGATATCTCCTCGGGGATCGATTTCAACCGGGCCATCGCCATCGCCCGCGAGATCAAGGAAGTCCACGACCTCGGGGTCGACGTGGCCGTCATGATCGGCGGCGGGAACCTCTTCCGCGGCGCCAAGGGCATCAAGGTCGGCATCGACCAGGGTTCGGCCGACCAGATGGGCATGCTGGCCACGGTCATCAACGGCATCGCCCTGCAGTCCGCCCTGGACAAAGCCGGGGCCGACACCCGCCACGTCTCGGCCATCGAGATCAAGTCCGTAGCCGAGCCGTTCATCCGCCGGCGCGTCATCCGCCACATGGAGAAAGGCCGGATCATCATCTTCTCGGCGGGCATCGGCTCTCCGTTCTTTACGACGGATACGGCCGCCGCCCAGAGGGCCTTGGAGATCGGGGCCGATATCATCCTCAAGGCGACCAAGGTCGACGGCGTCTACAGCTCCGACCCGATGACCGACAAGACGGCTAAGAAGTTCAAGTCCATCCGCTATATCGATGTCCTCAAGAAGGGCCTCAAGGTCATGGACGCCACGGCCATCTCCCTCTGCAAGGATAACAGCATGCCCATCCTCGTCTTCGGCCTGGGCGCGGGGGGCAACATCAAACGTGCCGTCCTGGGCGAAACGATCGGAACCCGGGTCCATTAAGCCCGGCCCCGGCATTCATGCCGGGAGTCGGGGGTTTGCCCATTCGCTTCCCCGGGCAGTAGCCCGTGATAGGCTCAGGACTAACCCCTGAAAAGCCCCGGCATTCATGCCGGGAGTCGGGGGTTTGACTTCCTTGTTCACCCCGATTAGTCTTGGGGCATGACGACACGAAGAAGATTCATCCAGACGGTCGGCCGGGCGGGAGCCGGGGCGGTGGCGCTGTCTCTCGCGGGCGGGCCGTTCGGGTGCTCCGGCCCCCGGAAACCCAACATCGTCCTCATCCTGGCCGACGATCTCGGCTATTCCCAGCTCGGCTGTTACGGGGAAACGAAGATCCGGACTCCGCACATCGACCGCCTGGCCGCGGAAGGGACCCGTTTTACCCAGGCCTATTCCGGCAGCCCCGTCTGCGCCCCGTCGCGCTGCGTCCTGCTCACGGGACTTCACACCGGCCACGCGCACGTCCGGGACAATCTGGAGATCGAGCCCGAAGGCCAGGCACCCCTGCCCAAGGACACTCCGACCCTGCCGCGGCTTCTCCGGAGCGAAGGCTACGCCACGGGTCTCGTCGGCAAGTGGGGCCTCGGCTATCCCGGTTCTCCGGGCGCGCCGCTTGAACAGGGTTTCGATTTCTTCTTCGGCTACAACTGCCAGCGCAAGGCCCATAACCACTACCCGCCGGAGCTATGGCGAAACGCCGCCCGGGTCTCCCTCGAGGGGAATGACGGGGGCCCGGTAGGACGGCAGTACGCCCCCGACCTTTTCGAAAGGGAAGCCCTCGACTTCATCACCGTGAATCGCGAGCGGCCCTTTTTCCTCTTTTTCGCCACGACCATCCCCCACCTCGCCCTGCAGGTCCCGGAGGATTCCCTTGAGGAGTATGCCGGCCTGTGGCCCGAAACGCCCTACGAAGGCGGCAAAGGATACCTGCCGCACAGCCGTCCGCGGGCGGCTTACGCGGCCATGGTCACGCGTTTCGACCGAAGCGTGGGCCGGATCATGGATCTTCTCCGGACGCTCGGCCTCGACAAGGACACGCTCGTCCTCTTTGCCAGCGACAACGGCGCGACCTACGACGTCGGCGGTTATGACATGGCCTTTTTCGGCGGAAACGGTCCCTTCCGGAGGCACAAAGGCTATGTCTACGAAGGCGGCATCCGGGTGCCGTTCATCGCCCGGCGTCCGGGCGTCGTCCCGGCCGGTCGCTCGAGGCCGGCCGTCCTCTCGTTCCAAGACATCCTGCCGACGCTCCTCGACGCCGCCGGGGCCCGCGCTCGCGTCCCGCCGGGAGTGGACGGCACGAGCCTTCTTTCGGTCCTGGAGGGGGAGGCGGCTCCGGCCGGGCCACGCCGCTATTATATGGAGTTCCCGGCTTACGGTGGTCAGCAGATGGCCCGCCTCGGGAATTGGAAGGCCATCCGCCAGAATCTCCTCAAGGACCCCGGGGCTCCCATCGAACTCTACGACATCGATATCGACCCCGGAGAGGCGATGGACGTCGCGGCTGAAAATCCGCGCGTCGTCGCCGAGTTCGGCCGGATCATGATCGAAGAACACCGCCCGTCGAAGGAATTCCCTTTCCCGGCCCTGGACCGGACTGTCCCCGAAGGCTAGGGAGAGGCTGGGGGTCGAGGGGTTGACAGGTTCGGGGGGTCGTGTTTTACTATCCTCCAAGCCGATATTTCTTGTACTGAGAGGGACACAATGGTCAAAGACGTACTAAAGGACGCGGAAAAGAAGATGAAGGCCTCTGCCGAGCATTTCCGGAAGGACATGGGTATGCTCCGGACTGGGCGGGCCAACATCAGCATCTTCGAGGAGATCAAGGTCAATTACTACGGCGTCCCCACACCCGTCAACCAGGTGGCCACCGTCAAGGTCCCCGAGCCCACCCTGATCGCCATCCAGCCCTACGACCCGTCGATGCTCGAGCCCCTCGACAAGGCCATCCGGAGTTCGGACTTTGGCTTCAACCCGCTCAACGACGGCAAGATCCTCCGCGTCCCCATCCCGCCGCTCGACGAGGAGCGCCGCCGGGAGATCGCCAAAAAGATCGGCCGGATGCTGGAGGAAGAGAAGACGGCCCTCCGCAACATGCGCCGGGAGGCCAAGGAGTTCATCGAGGAGCTGGAGAAAGAGAAAGAGATCTCCGAGGACGATAAATTCTTGGGCCTCGAGAACCTCCAGAAGCTCCTCGACGAGACCGTCGGCAAGGTCGAGGAATTGGCCGGGGCGAAAGAGAAAGAAATCCTGGAAAGCTAGCGCCGGACCTCAGCCGGCCGGCTTTTTCTGAAACCAGTTCTCCCGCGTGCCGAACTTCGTCCGGAGGACGATCCCCCAGCCCACGGCGTTCATGACCAGGCCGAATAGGAACCCGAGGACGGGGATGAAACCGATGAAGCTGAAGAGGAAAAGGCCGGCGAGAACGGCCCCCAGCGCGGAGATCTTCCGGGAGCCGAAGGCGCGGAGGAGGCTGTCGCCGAGGAAATAGAAGACGACAAGCCGGCCGAACACTTTAATGATAAATGCGGCCGCGACGAGCGCGAGAAGGACCGGAATGCCGATGAGGACAATGCTCAGCAGGGCGGCAAAGAGGACGAGGCCCGTAAAGGCGATGATGGCCAGGAAGCCGATGCCGAAGGCCGGCCAGAAGGACTTGCGGAGCTCGCCGGAGGCAAAGGCGAGCGGTTTCGGGAATAGGGCGGCGCCGAGAAACGCGGCTATGAGCCAGAGGAAGATGATGACCAGCTTGATGGCGACGATGATGGGGATAAGCGACACGGAAAAGACCCCGGAGAGGAGGCCGTCCTTGAAGATCTTGTCCCCGATCTCGGCGGTCTGGAAGTAGAGGGTGTCGCCGCCGACCGTGCATCCGGGCTCTTTTTCCAGCGTCCCCCCCAAGGCGGCCAGGTCCTTGCCGATGACGGCCGTGGATTTGACGATGATCCGGCATCCGATCCCGACGACCGACTGCTCGGCTTCGCCGCTGATCGTGATCGACCCGCCGATGACCATGACGTCATCCCGGACCTTGCCCTCGATGAGGACGTGACCGCCCAGACTGAAGATCTTGTCCTGAGTTTCGCCCGGGGCGACGTGGATATCTTTCTGAATTCCGACTTCGGCCGACGCCCGCGGAGGAGCGGCTAGGGGGGCGAGGATGAACAGGCCGAAAAGGACCAGGGCCGGGCTTTTTTTCATCATGTTTTTTCTCCCAGGGAGATGAGCTTTTTCGCTCCGAAGAACAAGAGCAGGGACAGGACGAGCCCCAAGCCCAGGATGAGGCAGATGCCATCGGGGCCGAGGGAGCTCAAAAGGGCGACTAGACCCTTGCCCAGCATCATAACGAAACCCGACGCGATGTCCAGGAGAAGGCCGCCGATCTTCAACAGCTTGGCGAGAAGCGGCAGGAGCCGGCCGAATCCCGAGCCGAAGGACCGGCAGACGGCGACCAGGACGTCAGACAGGCTCTCGCCGGTGAGGATGTAGAAGCCCAGGAGACCGATGACGAGAGCGGCCAAACCGGAGGCGAGCGGAGCGAGCCAGCCGGCCTTCTCGTCAGCCGCCTCCAGGATCCGGTCCATGACCGACAGGGCGAAATCCGGAGGAACATCCAGGGGCGGCAAGCTGGTGAAGGCTTCGTGGAGGAGGCGTCTTTCAGCCAGGACGTCGCGGCAGGATGGACAGCGCGCGAGATGGGCTTCGAATTCGCGTCGTTCGGATGGGTCGAGTTCTTCTTCAAGATAGAGGTAAAAATTCTCGGCGTTCCGGCAGTCCCTCACGACCCCTCCATCCTTTTGCGGAGCATCTCTTTGGCTTGAAAGACCCGGTTCTTGACCGTCCCGACGGGCAGGCTCTTGATGTCCGCGATCTCTTCGTAGGAGAACTCGTTGACGTGTCTTAGGACGAACAACTCTCGGAAGGCCTCCGGGATGGCGTCCAGGGCCCGCTCGATCTTCTGCCGGATCTCGGCCAGCTCGAACCTGCGGGCGACCGACGGCCCCGGGTCCGGGACCTGGGGCGTGAGGGAACAGTCCTCGTTGTCGACGGGCTGATCGATCGACAGGGTCGGGAGTTTCTTTTTTCTCCAGTGGTCGATGAGGTGATTGGAGGCGATCTTGAAGAGCCAGGTGCTGAACTTGTAGGCGGGACGGTAGGACTTGAGCGAGCAGTAGACCTTGATGAAAACCTCTTGGGCGAAATCGAGCGCCGCCTCGCGTTCCCCGGTCATGCGGCCGAGGTAGTTCGTCAGGGGCTGCTCGTACTTGCGGACGATCATTTCAAAGGCCTTCCCGTCTCCTTTGAGGGCGCGGGCTACGAGGGTGCTGTCTTCGGACATCGAGGACACTCCGCCCTCGGGTATTGATACGGACCCGGGGCGGGAAGGTTTAGCGCCGGACGGTTTCCCCATCGTCGATGATCTCACAGTCCGCGGGAACCTTGAGCTCGAAGGTCCTGGCCGGGAGACGAACGCCGGTCCGGATCTGGCTGAAGATGAATTCCCGCTTGTTGCCCGCCCACTCGAGGAATATGGCCCGGCGCAGGAGCCAGGTCGTCTCGTCGATCTCGAGGAGGATATGGGAGTAATCGCCTTCGGTCCGGGGCGTCAGCTTGATCTGCCTGACGCGGTGGGCATCCGTCGGAAAAGAGCTGTCTTCAACGATATAGGCGTCCTTGAAGGACATCACCCCGAGGAAGATGCCGAAAATGTCCGACTCCAGCGCTTCCTTGGGAATGCGGCTCCGGGTCAACTGCTTGTCCTCGGGGATATACATCTCGAGGACGCCGTCCTTGTAGAGAAATACCTTGTCCTGGGGATTGCGGTATTCCCAGCGCATGCGGTCGGGCTTCTGGAGGAAGAGTTCCCCCTTTTCCCGGAGAGGGTCTGAAACCGACATGGAGTAGTGAAGCTGTTCGAACCGGGCCTGGAGCGTCCCGGCGGCCTTGAGCGCCCTTTCCAGGTTGGCCACCGCCTCCTCGGGGGTCACCGGGAAAGCCATGGCCGCCAGAGCGACGAGGCCAGCGATGACAGCCGTTAAGCGCCTCATGCGGCCTATTATAGCATAGCGTCGCCCCTAATCCGGGGACATGTACCGTAGGTACGTGTCCCCATTCTTTGTTTCAGATATCTCCCAGAAGTGCGGCTCCGAGCCGCTCCGCCGCGCTTCTGACGGTCGCTCCCAAGAATCCGCTTCCCGCCGTACATGTCCCGCTTTCCCGGCGTAGCCGGCGTAGTGTATACTCTCAGCGCATGAAGACCGGGTTTCTCCTGGCCATCGCCGCTTATGCGGCCGTTCTCTGGGCCGCGGGCCTACGCCTCCCCAGGCGGCTCGAAGGTCTGGACTCTTTCTTCCTGGCCTCCCGCCGGCTCGGCTCCGTGCGCGTGGCCTTTTCTCTCTGCGCCTCATGGATCGGGGCGGCCTCGCTCCTCGTTTCCACGGACGAGGCCTTCCGGGACGGCTTCAGCGCTATCTGGATAATCGGGATCCCGGCCGTCGCCACTCTTCTCCTCCTCCTGGCCTTGGCCAGACCGGTCAGGGCGGCGGCCGGCACGACCCTTTCGGACCTCATGGAAAGCCGGTATGGCAAGGCCGCCAGGTTCCTGACGAGCGTCCTGATCGTCTGGTACATGACGGTTCTGGCGTCCTCGCAGATGGTCGCGGCCGGTTCGTTCCTGGGGGCCTTCCTCGGTACCTCCCCGATCTCGAGTCTGGCGATCGCGGCCGGTATCGTTCTCGTCTACTCTGCGGCCGGCGGCCTCATCTCCGTCTCCAGGACGCACGTCGTCCAGGTCGTCTTGCTGGTCGCCGGAGTCACGGGCATGATCGCTGCCCTTGCCTCCCGCACGTCCTGGGGGGCAGTCCGTTCCGCCGCCGGGGAGCTCGGAAAGGGCTCCTATTTCGATATCTTCGCCCATGCGGACCGTAACCTCCTCGTGGCCCTGTCTTTCGTCATGGCCTGGACGATATCGCCGATCGCCTGGCAGAGGATGCAGGCGGCCCGGAGCGAAGGAGCGGCCCGTCGGGGCCTTCTTGGGGCCGCCCTCCTTCTGGCCGTTTTCTACGGCGGCATCGTCGCGGCCGGCATGCTCTTCCTGCCACTTTCTCCTGAGGGCATGGTCGGCGTCCCCTTGGTCACGGCGTTCATATCCCGCGAATCCGGTCCTTTCTTGGGCGGGCTTCTCTTCGTCACGGTCCTGGCGGCCATCCTGTCGACGATGGACGCCGCCCTCAATGCCGGGGCCTTCACTTTGACGAAAGACCTGCTCGGAGGGAGAGAAGGTGCCGGAGCGGGGCACCGGGCCGTGACATTGGCCCGCGTCTCCACGCTGGGCTTGACGGCGGCCGCCTTTCTCATGGCCACCCGGTTCGAGAGTATCCTCGAAACTCTGGGCCTGGCCTCCAAGGTCATGGCTGAAGGGCTTCTCATCCCTGGACTCGCCGCCCTTTTTCTAAAAAAGAAACTCCCGTGGGCGGGTTTGCTGAGCCTCGCCTTTGGCGGCGGTTACGCGGTCGTCTGTTTTCTCGAAGAAGCGGGCCTCAAACTCGTCTCCATCCCTGCCTGGCCCTGGTCGCTTCCGCTGGGCGTCGGTCTCAGCGCCGTGGGCTTCCTCGCGGGGCTTCTCGTCGAGCGCTTTCGGGGGCGAGCCTAGGGGTTGACCCGTTCGCGTTCCCGGCCTCGCCCTGCCGTCCCGCCATGGATCGCCGGCAGGACCGGGATATGCCCAGGCCAAAACCCTCTCAGGCCCCGGCTTTGCCGGAACTGGGGAGTCTTGGGGTTGACTTTATTCGCCGAATTGGATAGAAGATTAAGGGGTATGGAGGGAAAAATGAAGAAAAGCCTCATCTTTTTTGCGCTGGCGGCCGCCCTGTCCGTCATGGGCTTCGCCCAGACGGCCGCGGAGCACATCCAGGCCGGCGACCAGGCCTACGCCCAATTCGACGACCATAAGGCCCTGGAACAATATTCCGAGGCCTTGAAGCTCGAGCCCGCGAACTACGAAGCGCTCTGGAAGGCCTCGCGGGCCATGGTCGATATCGCCGACGTCATCCCGGCGGCCGACAAGGACATCAAGGACCGTCAGATGAAGATGTATACGGAGGCCACCGCCCTGGCCAAGAAAGCGGTCGCCGCCAGCCCCAACGACACCTGGGGCCATTTCCAGCTCGCGGCCTCCAACGGCAAGCGGCTCCTCCTCCTTGGGAAGAAAGAGCAGATCAAGGCCTCCAAGGCCGTCCGTGCCGAGATCGACAAGGCCCTCGAGCTCGACCCGACCAACCACCTCGCCTACCACGCCCTCGGCCGCTGGCATCGGCGGATGGCCGAGATCGGCGGCGCCAAGCGCTTCTTCGGGGGGATCATCTACGGTTCCATTCCGAAGGGGTCGTTCGAAGAGTCGGAGAAAAACCTCAGGAAGGCGATCGAGCTTCACCCCGAGTACGCCAACCATTACCTCGAATTGGGACGGACGCTGGTCGAGCTCAAGAGATTCGATGAGGCGGCCGAATCCTTCCAGAAGTGCATCGACCTGCCCAAGACGACGTCGAAGGACGACGTGCTGAAGGACGAGGCCAAGGGCGAACTCGAGAAACTCAACGCCAAGAAGAAATAGCGCGAACTCGCTGCCCTTTATTCGGAAAAGACCTGGGCGGTGAAGGCCTCGATCTTAGCCCCCTTCTTCCATTCGTCGGGGCCGAGACCTGCCTTCAAACAACCATGGCGGAGGTATGTTTCCCTGTCCCACCCATGTTCGACGGGCACCTGCGGCAATAGCAGTCCTCGGTTGAAACCCTTGGAGACGATGATGCCGTGGCGGCCGACCTCGACCTCCATGGGAGAGGCGACGGGCTCGGGCAGGCCCAGGACGGAGATCTCGATGCGCAGCCGGTCCATCTCCTCCGATGCCAGCGGGTCGAATCGAGTGTCCTGGCTGGCCGCGGCGACGGCCATCTCGATGATGGTTTCGTCGAGAGGCTTGACGGGGAGCGGATAGCCGATACACCCGCGCAGGTCCCCGGCCACGGTCAGCGTGACGAAAGCGCCCCGTTTTTCCTTGAGCACGCCTTCCTTGACGGGAGTCCGAAGGCAGTCCCCGGTTTTAAAATAGTGGGCGAGCGCCTGACGGGCCAGTTTGAGACAAGCGAGTTCCTCGTTCCGGGTCAGGGGTTCACTCATGGGCCTTCGCTCTCAGGGGCGTCACGAGCGGGATCCTCGCCAGAAAGAACTTCCGCTCGAACTCGACCGTGAACGGCCGGATTACGGGTGTCCCGGCAGAAGGGTTCATGGGAATGAAGAGTTTGCCGTACCAGGCCGGCCCGAGGACGGCCTTCTTGAAAGCGGCTCCGGGACGGACAGCGTAAAGGCCGATGATCCTTCCCGGCCAAACGCGGTCAAGCTCGGCCAGGAGCCGTCCGTTCGGCAGGCCCCGGCCGCTCCCTGACGGAAAGACCTTCTCGACGATGAACCGGAAGCCCCGTTTGTGGCCGATGAGGAAGCCCCAGGCCGAAGGCGCGGGCCGGACGACCCTCAGGGCCTCCACTTCGCGCCGGGCCTCCGGGGTGATGAGAACGTCCACGCACCGGATTATACCAAATCTCCGCCCCGTTTTCTCATCCCGGCTATGATCTTCATGATGCCGGCGGCGGGCCGGCCCCGGCGAAGGAGGTCGGCCATGATCTTCATTGACGGCTCCGTATGCTCGAAGAACGCCTTGAGCCCCCGGCACAGCCAGTTCAGCCCGGGCTCGCCGTCCGGTGTCGTCAAGACCCGGTTCTTCGGGCATTCGCCGTGGCAGGTGAAGAGGAACGCGCACTCGCGGCAATACCTCGGCAGGGTCTCGGTCTTGGCCCGGCCAAAGGCCCGCTGCCGCTCGGAGGAAACGAGTTCCGCGACCGGCGTTCCCGCGATGTTCCCGAGAAGATAGGCCGGCTCGACGAAGTGGTCGCAGGAGTAGAGGTCGCCGTTATGTTCCAGCGCCAAGGCGTCCCCGCAAGCCGGGCGAAGGACACACAGGGACGATTGTCCGAAGACATAAGCCGTGAGAACCGCGTCGAAGAACGGGACGAACATGACGCCGACGTCGCGGCGCACCCATTCGTCGAAGATCTCGATCAGGAAACGGCCGTATTGCCCGGGGTCCACCGTCCGGTCGGTCAGGCGCGTCCCTTCCTGGGCGCCCGTTTCGTTGTCCCGCTCGACAATGGGGATGAACTGGACGAAGCGGGTGCCCAGCTGGTCGCGGAAATAGCGGTAGACTTCGAGAGGGCGCCGGCTGTTCGCGGCGTTGACCGTGCAGAGGACGTTGAATTCGACGCCGTGTTCCTGCATCAGGCGCGCCGCCCGCTCGACCTTGTCGAACACGGGCCGGCCGCCCTTGTCGTGGCGGTAGGCGTCGTGAAGCTCGCGCGGGCCGTCGAGGCTGAGCCCGACGAGAAAATGGTTGTCGTGGAAAAACCGGCACCACTCCTCGTCGATCAGGATGCCGTTCGTCTGGAAGGAATTCTCGAAGCGCCGGCCGGGCCGGGCGTGCTTTTTTTCCGCGCTTACGGCCCGCCGAAAGAAATCGAGGCCCATGAGCGTCGGCTCGCCGCCCTGCCAGGCGATGGTCACCTCCGGCCCTCTCTGCCCCTCGATCATCTGGCGGATATAAGCTTCCATCGTCTCGTCGGACATCCGGAAGTCGCTCTCCGGATACAACCGGTCCTTCTTGAGGAAAAAGCAGTAGTCGCAGGCCAGGTTGCATCGCGCCCCCGTGGGCTTGGCCATGACGTGGAACGCGGGAAGGGCCTTCGTGTCGGAGCTGCTCATGGACCTATTGGGAAAAGGAATTTCCTGACATGACCGTCTCCAACGAAGAAGCATATCGCCGGCCGCGCGGCGATGTCAAATTCTTGACTCCCGTCGAGATTTTGCATTAATATGGGACGGGGATCGGGAATGAAATACGAACTGGTCATCGTCGGCGCCCTCGAGACCAACTGCTACCTGGTCTACTGCGATGAGACCCGGGCCTGCGCCGTCATCGACCCCGGGGCCGATCCCGAGAAGATCATCGCCTCCATCGCCGACCTGGAGCTCAAGCCGGTCATCGTCCTCAATACGCACGGCCACGTCGACCATATCGGCGGCAACAGCGACATCGTCCGGAAATACGGCGTTCCCCTGGCCATGCACGCCGCCGATACCGGGATGCTCCAAGTCTCCGACTACATCGAGCTCAGCCTGCTCCTCGGGGCCAAGAATTCGCCCGAGCCGGACCGCCTTCTGGCGGAAGGCGACGAAATGTCTTTCGGCCGGGCCTCGCTCCGGGTCATCCATCTCCCCGGCCACACTCCCGGGAGCGTCGGCTTCGTCGCCGGCGGGATCCTCTTCTCCGGGGACACGCTCTTCTGCGGTGGCGTCGGCAGGACCGACCTTCCCGGCGGCTCCTGGAAAGACCTCGAACGGTCGATCCGCGAGAGGATCCTCACGCTTCCCGAAGAAACGATCGTCCTGCCCGGGCACGGGCCTTGGACGACGGTTGAACAGGAGCGCAACTCCAACCCCTTCCTGACATGAAACCCGCCTCCTCCTCCCTCGAGGACGCCCTTCGCCTCTTCCTCGAATACCTGGCCGTCGAGAAAGGCCTGGCCCGGAACACGATCCTGTCCTATGCCCGCGACGTCCGCAAGTTCCTGGGTTTCGTCAAGGCCGGCAAGCTCGTATGGAACCGCGTGTCCGAGGAAACCATCGTCCGGTTCATCCACAGGGAAAGCCGGGCCGGCCTTTCGGCCCGGTCCCTAGCCCGTCTCATCTCCGCCCTCCGCTCCTTTTTCAAGTTCCTCGTCCTGAGCGGGTTCGTCAAAAAGGATCCCTCGGCCCAACTGACCACGCCTTCGACCTGGCGTTCCCTGCCCAAGTTCCTGACGGTCCGGGAAGTCGAGGAATTGCTGCGGGCTCCCGACGACACGAAAGCCCATGGCGTGAGGGACCGGGCCATGCTCGAGGTCCTCTATGGCTCAGGGCTGCGCGTCTCGGAGCTCGCCTCCCTGAAGCTCGCGGAGGTCAATCTCGAGGACGGGTTCCTCATCTGCCGCGGCAAAGGAGGCAAGGAGAGGATCGTTCCGCTCGGCCGCTCGGCTGGCGGCGCCGTCGGGCGGTACCTGGCCGAGGTCCGGCCGCTCATCGTTTCAGGGGAGCGTGACGAGCTTTTCCTTTCGCAACGGGGCAAACCCTTCACCCGCCAGGGCCTGTGGAAACTCCTCCGCCGGCATGCCCGCGAGGCCGGCCTTGACGCCAAGATCAGCCCCCATATCCTCCGCCATTCCTTCGCCACGCACCTCTTGGAACGGGGGGCGGACCTGAGGTCGGTCCAGCTCATGCTCGGTCACAGCCAGATCACGACGACCCAGATCTACACCCATGTCAGCCGGGAACGGCTCCGCCGCGTCTACGATCGGTTCCACCCCCGCGCCTGAAGACCCGAGGTCAATCAAGGGACGAGCCTTAGCGGCGTAAGTGGATTCCCGGGCAAGCCCGGGGCCCCGGCCGCCGTGGGCGACGAGGGAGATGACGGCTTCGACCGCGTGGTGTTGGATCACCCGAAAGGTCCTGGAATCCCGAACGATCCGTTTCTCGCGCCGCCATTCCCAGGAGAACGTCCGTTCCGAGGAGCTGCGTTCGAGGTCGGATCCGGGGATGACGATCCGGTTCGAGCCGCAGCTGACGAAACCGGAGTAGTTCGAGCCGGGGGAGGGGTCGCCGGGTCCTGGCGAGCGAGGGAATTCGAGGGCCACTTTTAGCGGAGAGGCGTGGAGGGGGATGGGGACCTCCCCGAACTCGTAGTCGAACCGGAGATCCGGCCCGTCCCTTAGGACATAGTTTATCCGCAAGGTGGGTTTTTCGGAATTTTCCGGCGCTTCGAGGAGGCTTTCTCCCCCGGGCAGAAAGGCCTTCTCCGCGAGTCTCCACTCCAGGACTTCCGTTTTGAGGTGATAGAGAAGAAAATCCTTCTCGTCCGGCTCGATGGTCCCCGCCCAACGGGCGCGGCAGGTGAATTTGCCCTGAAGGGGCGTTTCGCCGCCTTCGATGACATAGCTGCCCTTCACGGTCACGGACAGGGTGGCTTCCCACCACGACGGGCCGGGGGAAGGCCGGGCGGAAGGGAGGGTCGCCGGCAGGCCGACAACGAGGAGGACCCCCCCGAGGGAGCCGAGAAGACGCCGGACGAACTCTTTATTCATCCTTCGATGTCATTCCCAGATGACATCCCTATTGTACAACGGCTCCAAGCCCTTGACAAACGGCGGCCCGGCGCGTATCTTGGATAGACTTTATAGTTCAATAAGTGAACCGTTGAGTTCACTAAGTAAACTGAAAGGTTTAAGCGGATGAAAACGAGCGGCCTTCGCCGAGAACGGGAACTGCGGCGGTACGAGGGATACCAAAAGACCATCCTCCACGCCGCCGAGCGCGTCATCCTTCGCAAGGGCTATAGCGCGACGACGATGGACGACGTCGCCCGGGAGGCCCAGTTTTCGAAGGCGACCCTCTACAAGTACGTTCCGGGCAAGGGGGTCCTCCTTTTCGAGATCATGGGCCACTATCTCGATGAGGTCCGGGACCGCATGGCCGAGATCCTGGCCGGGCCCGGGACGGCCGGCGAGAGGCTCAGGCTGTCCATCCGCATGATCCTCCTGTACCAGGAGGACAAAGAGAACATCGCACGGGTACTTTGGATGGACAACGCGATGCTGAAGTTGATGCGTGTTTTCGCCGCATCGACGGGAAAAGCCAGTTCGGAGACGGCGGCCGACCGGAAGATGCTCGGCCTGCTGCAGCGGAAAAGCCGCGAAATCACGGAGATGGGCGTCAGGCTCGTCGAAGAAGGGATCGCCGCGGGCGAGTTTCGGCGAATGGACAGCCGAGGCGCCGTCGCTTTCATCGAGGCCGTCCTCCAAGGGTACGCCCACAACCGGTTTTGGCAGGGTGAGGCGGCCGTCAAAACCGGCGCCGCCGACCTCCTGGCCCGCTTCGTCCTCGAAGGCATCCGGAACCTCGAACGATCCGTGAAGGAGAATTGACATGAAGACAACAGCCGTTTTGCTGTTCGGGCTGTGGATCGCCGTTGCCGGGCCCGTGCTTCTGGCCGCCCAGGAGCCCCCGGAAACGCTGACGCTGACGCTCGAGGACGCGATCGAACTCGCCCTCCGCCAGAACCCGAACTACCTCGCCACCCGGGAAAGGGAGGGCCAGGCCCGGGGGATCGTCCGGGAGTCCGTCTCCCGATTTCTTCCCAGCCTGAACTTCCAGGGGACGAACACGCTGGACGAAAAACTGTTCGTCCTGGAATTCCCGTCCTTCGTTCCGGGAGAGCCGGCGCAACGGATCTCGATCGACTTCACCAAGAATTATCAGATGGGCCTCGCCTTTTCCATTCCGCTATTCGCCGGAGGCCGCCTGGTCGCCGGGTACAAGCAGGCCGAATACAACCTGCGTTCCACGCAGGAGAGCATCCGCCTGTCCGAACAGGAGACGGTGTTCAACGTCAAGAGGGCTTTCTACGGCTATCTCCTGGCCCGCGAATTCTTCGTGGTCGCCGAAGAAGCCCTGAAGCTGGCCGAGGAATTCCACAAGAACGTCAAAAGCCTCTATGACGTGGGGATGTCAACGAAGTTCGACCTCCTCCGGTCTGAGGTCCAGGTGGCCAATCTCAAGCCGCAGCTCATCCGGGCTAAGAACGGCCGCGACGTCGGAGAGCTCAGCCTGAAGACGGTCCTGGGGATCGACTTGGGAAAGCCCATTACTGTTGCGGCCAAGGGGCTCCCCGTATCGGCCCCGCTCGACCCCGACGTCGAAAAATGGGTCGAGGAAGCCCTCCTCAAAAGACCGGAACTCCAGCAGATCGACCACCAGCGCCTGATGGCCGGCGAGACCCTGAAGATCGCCCGCGGCGCCATCCTGCCGACACTAGCCATCGGAGGCGTCTACAACTCCTGGGCCGACAGCCTGAGCTTCCGCAAGGGCGCCTGGCAGAACTATTATTCGATCAACCTCTCCCTTTCGATCCCCCTGTTCAACGGGTTCGAATCCCAGGCCCGGATCGGCCAGGCCAAGGCCGCCATCCGGGAGATCGATTGGATCCGCAAGGGACTAGCGGATATGATCGCCTTCGACATCCGCCAGGCGATCCTGAATTATCAGCAGTCCCGCGAATCCCTCCTCTCGCAGGAAAAGAACGTGGAGCAGGCACAGGAGGCCGTCCGGCTCGCGGAACTCAACTTCGCCGAAGGCCTGGCCACGGCCTTGGACGTTCTCACCGCCCAGGTGGCCCTGAGCCAGGCGCGGACGAACTATTCCCAGGGCCTCTATGACTGCGTCATGTCGGAGGCCCAGCTTGAAAAAGCTCTCGGCCGGAACCGCCCGGAGAGCCGTTCGAATTAACGGAGGAACCTATGAAAAAGTCGAACACCCATCGCCAACTCATCGTCGGGTTTGTCGCTGCCGTCGTTTGCGTCGCCGCCGTGTCGTGCAGCAAAACTGGAGATCAGGCGGCCGCATCGGCCGAGTCCTTCGGCGCGACACCGGTCAAAGTATTCAAGGTTCGGCGGGAGCGGATCACGGAAAAGATCACCTATACCAGCACGCTCGAGGCGTGGTTGAAGATCAACATCACTCCGGAGGTCGGCGGCAAGATCGCCGGCATCCACGTCCAGGAAGGCGACCGTGTGGCCAAGGGCCAGCTGCTGGCCGAGCTCGAGACCGAGTCCATCCGCCTCCAGCTCAAGCAGGCCGAGGCCGGCGTGGCCGTGGCCGACGCCAACTACGCCGACGCTCTGCGCAACAAGGAGCGCATGGACCGGCTGATCAAGGAAAATGCCGTCTCCGAGATGCAGCGCGAGAAGATCCAGCTCGCTTGCGACGCGGCCGCCGCCCAGCTCGAACAGGCCCGGGCCGGCCTCAACCTGGCCCGATACGCCCTCGACGTCTCCATCATGAAGGCGCCCTTTGCCGGGGTCATCTCTTCGAAGAACGCCGAGGTCGGGGACGTCATCAACCCCATGATGGGGGGATTCAGCGGCGGCGCGGGCGGCGTGCTGACCCTGATGGACTATTCCCGGATCAAGGTCGACGTGGACGTCTCGGGACAGGACATCCGCCTGATCCAAAAAGGCCAGGAAGCCGTCCTCCGGGTCGGCTCTTTTCCAGGCCGTGAATTCCGCGGCGTCGTCCGAGCCGTCAACCTGACGGCCAACCCGCTGAGCAAGAAGTTCGGGGTCGAGGTCGTCTTCGACAATCCCGACTCGGCCCTGAGGCCGGGCACGTTCGGCGACGTCGTCTTCGAGGTCCAGTCGCACGAAAACGCCCTCGTCGTTCCCCAGATCGCGGTCCTCGAGAACACCTATGTCTTCGTCGCCGAAGGCGGCAGGGCCGTCAAGAAGAACGTCGCCCTGGGCATCCAGAACACGACCATGATCGAGATCCTCGACGGCCTGGCCGAGGGCGACCAGGTCATCGTCGAGGGCAATTTCGGGCTAGAGGACGGGGCCTCCGTCCAGGTCCTCGACGAGGTGAAAAAATGAAGCTCCCGGAATTTTCCGTCAAGCGAAAAGTCACCGCGTCCATGATGGCCATGATCCTGGTCGTCCTGGGCGTCATCTCGTTTACGCGCCTGGGCCTCGACTTCTTCCCCGACCTGGAGTTCCCGACGGTTTCGGTCATCACCTCCTACCCCGGGGCGTCGTCCGAAGACATCGAGAACGTCCTCACCCGGCCCCTCGAACAGGTCGTCAGCGCGGTCAACCGGGTCAAGAAGGTCACTTCGCAGACGTCCGAGGGCGTTTCGGTCATCAGCATCGAATTCGAGTGGGGGACGAACCTCGACTTCGCCGCCCAGGACGTCCGCGATCAGATCGGCCTGTCCAAACAGTACCTGCCCGAGGAGGCCAACGACCCCATCGTCGTCAAGTTCAGCTTCAGCCAGTTCCCCGTCATCTTCTACGGTATCACCAGCGACCTCCCGGCCATGAAGCTCAAGACGGTCATCGAGGACGAGGTCGCCCCGCGACTCGAGCGGATCGACGGCGTGGCCTCGGCCCGCGTCTTCTCCATGGACGAGCGGGAGATCCTGGTCGACGTCGACAAGGCCTCGCTCGAGAGCCGGGGCCTGACCCTCGACCAGGTCATGATGGCCCTGAGGTCCGAGAACCTCAACCTGCCTGCCGGGAACATCGTCGAGCGCTATTCGGACATCCTCGTCCGGACCGTGGGCGAATTCAAGGACCTCGACGACATCCGCCGGACCGTCGTCGGCATGACGGCAGCGGGCGAGCCGGTCTATGTTGCCGACATCGCCGAAGTCAAGGACACGCTCAAGGAGATGCGCTACGTCGCCCGCATCCAGCAGCAGAACGGCGCCTACCTCATCATCAGCAAGCGCTCCGGCGCCAACACCCAGATCGCCGGCGCCGCGGTCAAGAAGGAGATCGCGGCCCTCAAGGGGACGATCCCCGGAAATCCCGTCTTCCATGTCGCCATGGACCAGTCCGACATGATCGAGCAAGTAACCACGAACACGGTCCAGAACGCCTGGGTGGGCGGTCTCCTGGCCATCGGCTTGCTCTTCCTTTTCCTCCGTAACTGGCGGCCGACGTTCATCATCGGCCTAGCCATCCCCCTGTCGATCATCACGACCTTCATCGCCCTCTACGCCGCGGGCTACACGCTGAACATGCTCACCCTCGGCGGCCTGGCCCTGGGCATCGGCATGCTCGTCGACAACGCCATCGTCGTCATCGAGAACGTCTACCGCCACCTCGAGGAAGGAGAGGGGGCCGACGAGGCCTCGATCCGGGGCGCCGGCGAGGTCGGCATGGCCATCACGGCTTCGACCCTGACGACGATCGCCGTCTTCTTCCCCATGGTCTTCGCCTCGGGCATCACGGGCAAGATGACCCAGGCCCTCGGTTTGTCTATCGCCTTCTCGCTCGTCGCTTCGCTCTTCGTCGCCCTGACGGTCATCCCCCTGTCGACCTCCCTTCTCTTCCGATCGAAAAAGAGCCTCCGGTCGATCGCCAAGGCCCCCGAGGAACGTCAGTTCGCCAAGGCCAAGGCGCTCTACCGGAAGTGGCTCGATAGAGCCCTCCACCATCGCCGCTGGGTCGTCGGGGGGACGCTCCTCGTCTTCGTCGTCTCGCTCGGCATCGTGCCTTTCCTGGGGACGGAGTTCATGCCCGAACAGGACCGCGATATGATCATGCTCAAGGTCCGCATGCCCGTCGGGACGGCGCTCGAAGAAACGGACCGCGTCGTGGGCCTGGTCGAGAACATCATGGCCGCCATGCCGGAGATCACGATGATCTCGGCCCAGGTCGGCTCCCAAGCCGAACAGGACGCCAGTGACGCCGCCTCCACCTTTTCGAACGCCGGGACGCACGAGGGGCTCCTCTGGGTCGGCCTGGTCAAACGTCAAAAACGGGCCTACTCCGATAAGCAGATCCTAGAACAGATCCGGCGCAAGCTGCCGAACCTCCGCGGCGTCAAATTCGAGGCCATCGACATGAGCCAGATGCTCCTCGGAGGCGCTGCGGCGCCGGTCGAGATCAAGCTCTTCGGCAAGGACCTGCCGATGCTCAAGGCCCAGGCCGACCAGATCGTCCAGCTCATCTCCGGCATTGAAGGCATCCGTGACCTCACCCATACTCTGGCCGCCGGCAAGCCCGAGGTCCAGATCCATATCAACCGGGAAAGGACTTACCGGCTGGGGCTTTCGGTCTACCAGGTGGCCAATACGGTCCAGACGGCCACACTGGGCAAAGTGGCCACGCGTTACCGCGAGGGCAGCGACGAGATCGCCGTCCGGCTCCGGTTCCAGGAAAAATACCGGGACAGCCTCGACGAGGTCCGCAGCATTCCGCTCCGGACGGCCGCCGGCCAGACGATCTATCTCGAACAGGTGGCTGATATCACCAGCGGCGAAGGTCCGATCATGATCAACCGTGAGAACCAGGCCCGCCGCGTCTCGGTCACAGCCAACATCGTCGATCGCGACCTCGGCAGCGTTGTCCGGGACGTCAAGGGCCGACTGGCCGGCTTCGAGAAGGGGCTGCCGCCGGGGTATTTCCTCGAGTACAGCGGCGCCTACGAACAGATGCAGGACGCTTTCCTTATCCTGGCCGGCGCTTTCGCCCTGGCCCTCCTCCTCGTTTACATGGTCATGGCCTCCCAGTTCGAGCACTTCGTTCACCCGTTCATCATCATGTTCACCGTCCCCCTGGGCATCGTCGGGGTCATCTTCGGCCTTTTCGTCACCGGCCGGACGGTCAACCTGGCGGCCATGATCGGGGTCATCCTGCTCGCGGGAATCGCCGTCAACAACGGCATCGTCATGATCGACTACGTCAACCAGCTCATCAAACGGGGCGTCGACAAGCGCGAAGCCATCCTCCAGGGAGCGACGACGCGCTTGCGGGCCGTCCTTCTGACCGCCCTGACGACCATCCTGGGCTCTCTGCCCATGGCCTTCTCCCGATCTTCAGGTTCTGAATTCCGGGCCCCCCTCGGCGTGGCCATCGTTTTCGGCCTGACGGCCACGACCTTTTTGACGTTGTTCATAATTCCAGTCGTCTATAGCATTGTCAATAAGATAAGATTCAAGGAGAGGAAGCCCGCCGCGGTGACCGCGTAGAGGGAATTCAGGCTTTGTACTTCAGGAACGCCCCGATCTGACCGTAGTGGTCGAGCTTCGACGGTGGCGTGATATGTTTCACGGTTCCGTTCCGCTTAAGGACGGTCTCGATGACCTCGTCGACGATGTCCTGGACGACGTCCGTCTTTTTGTCGCAGATGGGGCATTTGAGCTCATCCAGGTAGAGGATCTTGTGCGTCGGGCAGATCCGCCCCTGCTTGGAGAAGTTGTGGGTGACGACGACGGATTGGACCTCGAACTGGTTCAGGCGGTGGATCGTGTCACGCAGGCCCGACGCCGCCAGGCCGCCCCGCTCGAGCTCACTGACGAGCTTCCGGACGATCTCCTCTTGCTCCTCCTCCTTGAGACGGGCCTCGGCTTCCAGGACCTGCTGGAGGACCTTGGCCGGCGGAGTGCTGACGTGGGCGTGGAGCCGGGCTTTGATCTTTTCACGGAGAAAGTTGTGGAGGTGGCTCTCGAAGTCGGCGCCGTGATTGTCCTCATAGTTTATGAAAAGCCAATCGAAAGGGTGCTTCTTGCTGAGTTCGAACGTCCTCTGCGCCGCCTTTTTGAAGTGGCCCTGGAGCCGGGCGTCGAGCCGGCGCTCGATCTTCTTCGACTCGGTGCCTTCGAAGCCGCCTTCACGGACCCGGCTCGGGACGTCGCTCTTGATCTCGTCGAGGGCCTGGATCTCGCCCATGAAGACGTGATACCAGCGGGCCTCGCGGCGGCTGAGGAGAAGGACGCAGATGGGACTGTACTTGCCCAGGATCGCGTCGAGAGGGCGGATATAGAAATTGGCGTCGATGAAAATCCGGTTGCGGGGGCCGTGGGGCAGCTCCAGGGCCTCCCAGAAGTTGCGGCGGCTGCACGAGAAGGCGGCCAGGCCGTCGCCGCTCCCCGCGGCGAGCATCTTGGCGGCGTTTTCGCCGATGAGGACCAGGTCGCGCTCGAGAGATTCTATCTTCTCCCGGGAGGCGTCCAGGGCTTCGACTTGGGCCTTGGCGCCGCTGAGGAGGTTCTTCAAGGCGAGCTGGATCTCCTTCCTGCTCAGCCGGCCCTTGTCCGTGTTCAGGAAGAACGACGTTACGAGATCGCCCTGGCCTTTGAACTTGGTCAGCACCTCGATCTGGGAACGGCTTTGGAATTTCATTCATCCTCCTAGAGTGGTGGTATGCGGGTTTTTGGGGAACGAAGAAATCGATTGATGAGGGAATTCATCAACATCTACACAATAGATGCCGCGACCGGCTTTGTCAAGAGGAAGCGGGGGCGGGCCACTCCGTCGGCCGCTTAGGGGCCTCGGGCATCGTCTCTGTTCGCTGCGGTGATTCTTCACGCCCTCCCGGGCCGGATTCGATGTGGAGCGGCAGGGAGCGGAGTCTGCGGAGCGACCGATAAAAGCGCGGCAGAGCGGCTCGGAGCCGCGCTTTTAGGAAATATCCTGAACGAGTCCTGTATCTTGCTCCCTTCGACGACGCCCTCGGCCCCATTTCCCAGCGGCCTCCTCGAATAGGGGACATGTACTTCCGGTACGTGTCCCCGTTCTTCCGTGGCTTTACCTCAGGGGGCAAAATCGCTATAATAAGGGCTCCCTGAGTGCGGAAGTGGCGGAATTGGCAGACGCGTAAGCCTCAGGAGTTTATGGCCGTAAGGCCTTGAGGGTTCGAGTCCCTCCTTCCGCACCATTTTCCCTTGTTTGCAAACATTTCCCCGAGAGTGAAGGCCAAATCGAAGGGGTAATTCCAAGTAATGAAAATGTTACCGCC
Source organism: uncultured Eubacteriales bacterium (assembly GCA_964652895.1). GTDB lineage: Bacteria > Acidobacteriota > Aminicenantia > Aminicenantales > Saccharicenantaceae > RBG-16-66-30. Next base: position 14,095 of record CAZZCH010000010.1, on the reverse strand, counting down.
TCTCAGGACGGCCCGGTCCAATATGACTTTAAAGACTTCGTGCTTCACATGGAGGTCGCCGTTATGATAAATATCTTTCACGCCCTGGAGCAATTTTAAAACCTGCGAACCTTGCTCGCGATAATAAAAATTGTGGCTGCCAAGTTTCTCGATATCGGATTCTATCCGGTGCAGTTCAACCTGTAGTTCGGCCTGGACTTCCTCATATTGTTCGGGAGATATCCGTCCATCAAGCCGGTCTCGGTAACTGAGTTTGAGGTGCGTTCTTTTCCTCGTTCTTTCGGCCTCAAGGCGTCTGAGTTCCTTTTGTTCAAAAATCTCTTCCTGGGCGTTCGTCTTTTTCAACTGTTCACGGACTCTCTCGACAATGAGGTCGTTTAAACACAGTTTTCCAATCTCGGCCTCGACAAGTTTGTCAATTTCACTTTCTTTCCAGTATTTCTGCGGGCACCGGTCGGTTCCGAATTTCTTTTTATACCATGCCTGATCAACTCTGAGTTTTCCACTGGTGCAAAAATAGTATGTATATCGGCCCTTGCCATGCCGGCCAGGTGGGTCATCGGCCGTGATGGAACAATGACAATAACCACATCTGAGAAACGGACGGAAAGCGAAAAACTTCTTGGTTTCTGGATGACTGAAGGTTCGATTCTCATTAAGGCGTGATTGTACTCGATTCCAGAGTTCTCGCGGGACCAGGGGTTTGTAACTGCCGGTATGAAGCGTCCCCCCTGATGGGAATTCGCCATAGTAGAAACGATTGATGAGAGTCTTATGCAAGTTGCCTGGCGTGATCGGGCCTGGTGACCTTTTGGGCGAAGGTTTTGTAGTCAGTCCCCGGGAATTCAACTTTGCGGCCAAAGTCGTCAGTGAGTACCCGCCTTTTGCGAACGTTTCGAAAGCCCAGGCAACCAGTGGGGCGCGGTCTTCGTCCACAACGACCGTCCGTCGTTTCCCTGAAGGGTCTTTTGGATCCACCGCATTGAAATATCCGATCGGCACCAAGTGGGGCACGCGGCCCTGTCTTGCTGCCTCTGCTATTTTCGTCCGGACCTCGTCACCCCTCTCGCGGTTATCTAATTCGGCCAGGGCTCCCATCATCTGGAATACGAACCTGTCCGTGCCAGGAGAACGCTTGTTGATCGTCTTGTTGTCTTTCACCAAAACGACGGACACGCCGTCATCATCGATTAGGGACTGAATGATATAAAAATCCTTGTAGTGGCGGCCAAGCCGGCTATGAGTCCAAGCGAAGATGGTTCCTACCTTGTTCGTCTTCACATACTCGACCATCTCGCGGAACTTCTTCCGGCGTTCAGAGGTTTTCGCACTCTCGGTGACGGTGAATGTCTTCACTACATCGAATTTCTTCGCCGCCTTCGTCAACATATGTTCTTGCGAATCGAGCGAATAATGTGACTGTCCTTCCGAAGAAATTCGAATCCACAGGACGGCAGTATTATTCATTTCCGTTTCCGGGGTTTTTTGGCAGCCTTTAACACGCGGACCAGTTCCACGAGTTTGTCAAGCATGGCCGGGTCATTCATCATTTCGTCAAGGTCCCGCTTGGTTTCCTCGACGATCTGCTTCCGGTCCTTTTCCAGATCTGGGGCCTTGAAGGTTTTGGCCGCTTTTCGCATGGGAATATTATACAGCGTGTTGCCCGCGCGTAGCCATGCTTTTTGTCCCAGACGGTTTAGATCTGGGCAGCCCCGTCCCCTCGTTCTGGGGAAGGCGCAGTTCGGCCCTCTATGATGACGGGAGGGGCAGAGGTGGGCCTTCTCTGGGGAAACCAAACTGGTTGACAAATATCAGGGAGGACTTTAGTATTAATCGAAAGTGGGGCTCTGTTTTAAAACATATCCAAAGGAGTCTATAAAAATGTGCGGTGAAATAATAGAAGAATGGCAGTCAATGTTCAATAATATCGAAAATGCTTTGTTTGATTTGAGAGCAGACCAATGCATTTTCAGAGGATTTATGGAAATTGTCGAATCTAATCCGGCCCTTCCCAGCAACAATCTATTTATCGTCTGGGCCTGGAGAAATTATCTTTATACTGCTGCAATGAGAGTAAGAAGACAAATATCGACTGATTCTCGTGATGCCTCGTTGGTCAACTTGTTGGAAGCCATTAAAAGGGAACCCGCAGTCTTATCTAGGCAGAGATATGCGTCGCTTTTTAAGGGAGCAGGGGTATTAGAAAATGATTCCGCTTTCATAAACAAATGCTTTGATGATCTTGTTGGCGAAGGAAAACAATCCTTAAGCCCAACTGACATAACGGAAGATATCGATTGCCTTAAGAAAACCGCAGGTACATTGCACGAGTATGCAACAAAAATTGTTGCCCATGCCGATAAAAATGCGGAATCTATCAAGACACTTCCAACCATTAAGGATTTGGATGATTCAATAGACCTGTTTGAGAAAACGTTCAATAGATATTATGGCCTGTTGAATGCAGGCGGCATTGGGTTTCCAAAAGTTGCAAACGATCCTTGGAAAGAGATTTTCCTGAGGCCATGGAAACTTGATAAGAAGAACCTTATTTAAAGTTGCTAAGCTTTTGATTAGTTAATCCGCGCTCAGCGTCCCGCGCTATCCAGGGGAAGCGGTAGGTCAAAAAGATTTATTGGTTTGCTTTTTTAAATTCCACGCGACCTTTACGTTTTTGTTCAACAATGTTTTCGGACTTACAGATAGGACATCGCATCTTAAGTCCAATTTTCCTGGGGATACGCAGTCGTTGGAAGCACTTATTGCACTGAACAATTAGAAATTGCTCGTTAGAAGAAACTATTTTCGGCGCGACTTCAGCTTCTTCTATAATGGCTTTAAATGCTTCCTTTGCGACCGAGGGAATACACTCTAAGTCTCCCAGATAGACCGTGTTCTCTATCCAAATACCGTGGGCGTCAATTACGTAGCAGACCTCTTTAATGCTGAGATATCCAAGCCTTCTCTTTGAGTGGGTGATTGAGTCTACGTTATAATCATATTTTTCTTGCATTGCTCGAAGGATCAGCAAACCGCCCCCGAGAAAAACTGCAGCAACGTCGGCTAGCCTTTCCTCATGTTCCGAGTTTTGCTGATTCCTGCCATGCAGATCCAGCCAAATATGCGCATATTCGTGCGCGAGAATAGCTGCCTTTACTTCGTCATCCATTTGGTAAACACGATCGATGGTAATCTCATAATCCGCGAACCCAATTTTCCTTACGTTTCCCGGCGGTCCGTTTAAGTTGTCATAAGCTATTGAACACCTTATAGAATCATTTATTCCATAAGACTGCCTTATAAGAATCTCCGCCGTCCTTCTTACGGCCTTTGGACATATCATTATCGAGGGCTTAAAATCACATCTTATCTGCATCGAAATAACGGTATGGATCAGTTTCTGCAGATCTTCCTTCTCAAAAACCAAATCTGAAGCCGCTAATGGGGGCCTCTTGTTAAGGAGAGAATAATATATTGTGCGAATCGCAAATATAGCCAATCCCAATCCAAGGCTAAGACCCAAACTGAGCAGGAAGTCCATTATCTCATTAATCGTTAAAAGAAATTATTATTGCCACGTTTATTAGGACTCTGCGATCTGCAATTCATTTCTTCCATAAAAAAGCCAAACAATAGAATTACTCGAGGCGGTCCAGTTTTCGTACTTGCTTATGGATTTTAACTAGGTCGACGCAACCCCACCCATATGAAGGTACGTAGAGTTTAAAGCGTCTATTTCGTTTTCTGATAATTCGAATTGCTCCCGCGATTATTCCATCTAGTGCTCTTAAGTATGCTTCATTATCACGCCCGCGAACAGGAACCTTGGAAACCTCGGCAAAATACGTTATCTCCCTGGGCCTTGCTCTATGAGGGAGATCTCGTGGAAAATATTTCTGCATTAAGTAGATATCGGCCGTGAGTTCGTTGCCTATATCTACTCCGATTTCAAGGAAACCGACGATATCATTATATTTCCACGGTGGCCAGAGCCACGAATACTCCATCGATGTTCGAGCGTCTTTGGATAGCTGATCAAAAGGCTGCGGGCTATATCGCGAAAAATCTATTTTCCGTTTTTCCACGTATTCATCGTTTCTCTGCCGATACTCTTTGTAAGAATAGTGATGAATTGGCAAAATAAAAAAAGAATATCGCAATATACTCATAATCCCTCCTTTTGATATTTAGTGTAACAAAAGCGGAGTGACTAATGCAATCTCGCTTTCTAATTCCCTGTGTACTTTCGCTGCCGAACGCTGTAAAACCAAACTCACTAATTGCTTTACCTGCAGGTGTGCAGTAAAATCGAATCAGCATAGGAATTCATATGTCACTTTGAGGAGGGTGGGATGGTAGACTACATACTTATTTTTATAATCTATCTCTTTCCTTCGTATTGCATTTACGCAGTCGCGCGCAAATTCAAAGCAATCGATAGATGGAGAGCCTGGATTCCAATTCTCAACATTTTGCTTTTATGCGAAATCACCGAACGTCCCAATTATTATGTGCTGCTAATGCTCGTTCCCTTTTTAAACATATTTGTTTGGGGCACGCTGTGGATGGATATCGCCGGTGGATTGGGTCACGACCGGTCTTTAGGGATTCTGGCCGCAATTCCATTGGTCCATCTTATTGGGATGGGGTATATCGCCTTAGCCTCTCAACCTTCCGGCTGGCAGAAGTCTTGAACTTTATCATAAAAATCGTATCGGGCGTTTTCATTGCGGGTGTAGGAATGCGGTATCTCGACGCGCCCCCTCTGTTTTTCCTGGTCGGTTTTGTTGTGGTCGGCATCATTTTCCAGTCGATATACGCCCGTCTCCTAAATAACTATTTGGGTGGCGTTGACCCTGTTCGAGAGTTTCGAGCGCGTTCGCTCAGGGAGTTGCGAGGGCGTATTCCTATCCCTTATTCGGTTGTAGTAGTTGAGATACTTGCGAAGGCCTTCGGGATAGCCGCCTTGTTCGTCGTTGCTCGAATGTTCCATATTCTTGACGCCCCATAACGGCCGCGGAAACCACGTGCATAAAAAAAAGCCGGCCCCGAATGGGAACCGGCTTTGGCCTTACGCCCGGCCTTAACTCAGAATCCCGCCGAACAGATCTCCCATTTTTCGGCCCAGGCCCTTGAACTCAACTTGTTCAAAGTATCTCTCGGCGCTTGCCGTGCGCCGCTGACGCAGCCAGTTCTTTACCATGATTGCCGACGCCCCGTGCTGGACCATGCGGATAGCGCAACTGTGTCTCAACGCGTGTATGCTGAATGACGAAGGCAGCCCGGCCCGCCCGGCGACTTCCTTGAAAAGGGACTTTAACCTGTCGGTCGACATGGGCCGCCCTTGCAGCCTGCCGGGGAAGAGCCATTCCCCCTTCTCCCGTTTCTTCAACCAGGCCTCCAGCTTCCTCCATATGTCGGCCGGGATGTCCTCCGTCCTCGTGAGCCCGCCCTTGGCCGCAGCAACCCGTAGCTGCCGGCCTCGCAGATCTATGTCGGCCATTTTGATGTTGGAGAGTTCAGACACCCTGAGCCCGTAAAATACGATCAGGCTGAATATGAGATCATCCCTGGTTTTACGGCCGGCATCCTTCGTTTTCCTTATGGCCTGGAAGAAAGCCTTCAGCTGGCCCTCGTCCAGATACTTGAGCCCGGCCTTCGTCGTTCCCTTAGGTCGCCCGCGTTTTTTCATCAACGCCTCCCTGAGTAAGGGAGGGCTTGCGGCTTGATCGGCCAAGCCATGTTTCCCAGGGAACGGATCTCCGCTTCGGAAAACTCGCCCCATTCCTCATCATGCCCTTGGACGAGGCCGAACCAGATCACATCGTCCGCGACCGAACCGTCGGCCATGACGCTCCCTGAGCCGTCGGCGGCCCGGCGTTCTTCGATCTTCTCGACTGCGAACCAATACCAGCCTGTGAACGATTCCCAGCCCTTGATGACGGGGCGTGTCCCGGCATGAAGGATGCCGTTGATTATTCTGAGGGCGGTTTCGCTCATGCTTCCCTCCACTGCCGCTCGATTTCGTCGAGGGCGAGCATCGGGTCGAATTCCGCCTCGGCGGCGAGATTGACGGCGGTCAGGATCATCCCGTTCGAAAGCCGGCGGTGCATAGGCTCGCTGCCGGCAACAATCAATCGCTCCCCTTTGGCCGGCCGGCCCTGCTGGGCCTTTGTTTTTCTCATAGCATTCTCCTTAGTCGAGAGATAGGCCGGCCCCTGGCGTCAACCGGGGCCGGCCCTCGTTCATCATCAGGCCTTGGCCTTCGCGGCCTTCTCGTTCGCCGCTGCCATCTCGGCCCAGACCTTCATTCCCTCCCCGTGCCCGACGCGCCGGCCTTCTTCGAAGCCTTCGGCGTGGCCGATCTGATAACCTTTTTCGAGGCCGCTCTCATAAGAGAGCCGGGAAGCCGTGTCGGCCTTCGGGATCTTGGCGGCCTTGAGGATGGCCTTGAGATCTTTGCCCTTCTTCATCAGACGGCCCCTTCGTCGCCCTGGTCGACGGGCTTGGCCTTCGGTTTCGCCTGAGCCTTAGGCTTAACTTTCTTCTCGGGCTGCTCGATCCGCAAGCAGACGGCCAACTCGTTCACCCTTGCCCCGGTGACGCCCAGGCTTTCGCCGATCTCGGCCTTCGTATGGCCGGCAACGAACGACTTGACGAGGAATTCCTTGAGCCGACCATAGGTTTTGAACGACAGGATCTTGATGTGGTCGGCCTTCGCCCTGATCGGCGTCGCGTCGCCGAAGTCGCCCTTGAACTTCTTGGCGTAACCGGCCGGGAGTTTCGCCTGGCCATTCGCCTTGCCCTTGCCCTGAGGCCCCTGGGCCTCGCCCTTGGTTGATTTTGTCTTGGTCATATTGTGCTGTCTCCTTTTTACAGCCGAGGAGATCTCTATCGGGTTCCCTGGGAAAAGCACACAGTTATTTTCATTGACATTTCAAAGAGGCCCCGGCTAGTATTTAAGGGTCAAAAGGAGGAGAGATGGTTAATCACATTCCCGTAAACTGCAACAAGTATCAGACAAGGGACGAGGCCTGCCCGATAATTCAAACCTATCCTGCAATCTACCCGGAAGGCGAAGTAGGCCCTGGCATCGATGAGTATCCCATCGAGCATTGCTTGAAGTGTGGCCACAGTTTGATTAAGACTGATGAGCCCATTTGCTTACATTGCCACGGCCCTCTATCCAAACAGGGCTCTTTTCGTGAAGGGGCACCACCCAAAGGGAGTTATCACGTCTACTCATTCAAGTGCGACCAGTGCGGCCTAAACTACTTCTCACATAACGAATTATTTTAAGCATAATAATTACACTTGCGCGGCCGGCAAACTGGGGGACGCCCTTGGGGAGTAATTATTACGAGTAAAGCCGGCCCATGCCCAGTGTCGAGGGAGCCCGAGAAAGTGCGCCTGCGGTGAAGAGAAGGGCCTTCTGCTGCCGATCCTGCGCCCGGGCATGGATCGAGGGGACGTAGATGAGCGTGTGTTTATTCGGATACCGAGAGGCCCTCCGGCAAACGGCCGGTTACTGGGAAATAAAGGGTATGACCAGGGGGCTGTCTAAGTTTACGTCTAAGGCTCGTGCCAAGAGGCGTGCGAAAGGTATGAACAAAAAGATTAGGCGCTCAGCGCCTATCATTTTTGACTGAATATAAAAATGGCCGACCTGACACGCTTGATAAGGACGTATCGGGCCGGCCTAAGCAGGCTACGCTCTCCTCGTAACCAGCGAGAAAAATAAAAAAGTATCGGCTTATTTAGGTTGGGCAGCAGGGGCGGGAAGCTTCGGCTGATCCTGGGCCTTGACTTCGGCTTCCACCTCTGCCTTGGTTATGTTGACGTCGATCTCGATCTCGATAATTACCTTTTTCTTCATTCGCTTTCTCCTTGATTTTTATTTTGATTTGCTTTGAATTCGGCTATCATCTTCTCTCTCTCTTCCCTGGCCTTGGTCAGTTTGTCGATTTTCACCCTGGCCCGAAGAGTTCGGTTCGTCGGGAAGCCGTCGCAGGATTTCTCCGGCAAGCACGGCGGCGTGTAGATCGATCTATGTCTGTGTCTGGCCATTAGAATCCTCTCCTGAACCTCGTCCTCTGGACCGGGACGAAACCGCCTGCCATGAGTTCCTTGTTGAAAGCGGCGATTTCCTCTGCCACTATCTGTTTCGGATGCTTCCGCATCGACGGAAGCCTCGCTTCTAACTCTTCCGGTGTCGGGGCCTGGGCGATCTCTTTCCATACGTGGACGGCGGCGCCGAGAACTGAATTTACCCTGTCGTCATGGTATCCGATTGCGTGCGAAATCTCCTGTTTTCCACTCGACAGCGTTTTCCTTTCGAGTCCGACAATCTCCTCTTCGAGTTCCGCGTCTTTCGGCATGACGATCTTCGACATGGTGAATAGGGGAATGGCCTCGACGTATATCTCGCTCTTGCTCAGGGCCGAGGGTCTGTAGGCGATCCCCTGTTTCCTGAACTGGGATTCGACCCATTGGCCGCCAAACCTGTCGCCGACGACCTCGTGGCATTTGAAGTCGTGGAGGATCTTGGCGAAATCTTCCACAACGGTCTCTGGTGAGAACGGCGGCTTCACGGCTTCGATCCTGTCTATTACGACGACGCCTGAATCGCTGTGTCCTATGGCGAGTGTCATTAAGTCATTGCGTCCTCCACTCGGATCGGTGAATGCCTTGTATTGGACGCCGGGTTGCGGAAGGAGCATTTGATAATCGCCGGTGGCTCTTTCGACGTTCTCCCTCGTGAGGTATCCTTCGATGTCTTCCCTGAATTCGGCCATGTATTCCGAGCGTGCGGCGACGGGATCCCTTTTCATAGCCTTGTCGATGGTGCGCTGGTTGAAGGTCGGGTTCATGAACATCGTCGTCCCTCTCCACACCAGCACGTCATTGTCATCTTTGCCGAAATAATCCCTGTAGATTTCCCACAGGTATCCTCGCCGGCTATAAGGGCTCGAAATCCCGAGGAGAAGACCGTTCGGCAACATGCCAGGCAAAAGTGCTGTGACTACCTCCTGGGCAGGATTCGCGCTCGTATCTGAACGCCAAAAACTAAGTTCATCCATTAAAATTGCGGCAGTCTGATATCCCCGCCCGGTCCTGAAACTTGCCGTCTTGACGCTGATGATGATGTTCGACCTGAGCCGGATCTCCTCTCTCAACGTCGTGTCGACGGCGTTCGGAAATTCTTCGAGGATCCCCTTGATGTAGTGAAGACAGATTTTCGCCTGATTTTTATCTGTGGCGATAACAAAAATGTAGACCGGCTGGCCAAGCACCGCAAACTCTTCGAAACCTCCGAAGATGGCGAGATATACGGCGATGATTGAGGAGACCAGGCTTTTCCCGGCCCTGCGGCTGGCCACGACATATGCTTCGGTGAAAGGCTTGGCCGGCGCTGCTGTCCTCTTCGTCGCCTGTTTGAAGATCTCGAATTCCTCCGGTGTCATCGACAAGCCTTGAAGGGCACGGAGAAAAACTTTCCAATTGTCCCACGACTTCCCTTTCATAAAGCCGCCCATGAGGGCTTTATCGCTAAGGGCCGTTATGATATCGATTTTCATTTCCCTCTAAGTCTCCTTGCATATTCCTGCGGAGTTTCGTCTTTCTTTTCTACCGGTTCCGACTTCCCGCCTTCACATTCGCGAATGAGTTTCAAGATCTCCAGCGCCGTCTTGGCCTTGTCAAGCGAATTCCCCCGGGCCTTTTGAGCACGCCGCAATTCCTTTTTCAACTCAGTCTTCAAATCGAATTTTTCATCTTGCCTTTTTATTGCCGCTTCAAGTTCATCGTGTGTGGCGTGAAAAAGACATCGAGGCGGATCACTTTCGTGAACAGCAGTGTTAAGGCAAGGTTGTTTGTTTTTCGTGACGGCTGAGCAAAGCATCGGTCAAACCGTTTATCGTTGTATGCGAGGCGAAGCCTCAGCAGCCTTGAGGATCCGGCCCTCAAACTCCAAGCCGTTCAATACCAGCAAAGCGTTGACATCGTCGCCCTCGTTTTGGAAAGTGAGGAACGCGAAGCCGCGAAATTTTCCGTCCATGCGGTTTGTGATCCAAGCGATGTCGGCAATAGGGCCGACCTTGTGTTCGACAAATTCCATAAAACTTGCTTGCGGCGCATCGAACGGAATGCCACCTACATAAATTTTCTTCATTACAGATTTTCCTTATTAGATATTTTATTTCGGTCTTGTGATATCTTGACACGCAGTTTTCGACCGTATAAAACTGCGCCGTTCAATTCGGTTAAGGCCCGATCGTTTTCCGCTTGATTGACGAAATCGATAAGCACTTGACCGATAAAATACCCGGCGAACTTTCTCGTCAGCCAGATCAGTGTCCTGACTTCGGCGAAATCTTCGAAGAACCGTCTGATCTCGTTTTTAGACGGGGCTGGCGAAATGTTGGAGACGTATAACATCACCCCTGTCCCGAAAAACACTTCTCGCAGCTGACGCAGATCCCGCACTGGTCGACACTGGTGAACCACTCGTCAGGAATCGGCCGTCCATCCTTTGTGGCCTCACGGAATTCGCTTGGCGTCACTGTGGGGACGATCCCCGATTGGCAAACATAGCATTGACGGCAAGAATCGGCCCCGGAAGGCCTCTCTTTTGCCATCTCGGGCGTTTTTATGGCTATGGCCGGGGCGAGGGCAGGGCTGGCTTTGAAAAACCTTCGGATGGCCCTTAAAATATTTTTGATGATTTTCATTTCAGATTCCTTCTTAAACTGGCGGAGGCGGAGATTCTTGTGACGTATTGCATCTCATGCACGTGTTGCACCTCATGCAGACGTAGCACGACGCCTGGCACGACACACAATTCTCGCAAGTCAAACATTGGGCGACATCGCAGAGTTGGCAAGAAACGCAATCTTCACACTCCGAACACTGGCCTGAATAACAGGCCGACTGGCAGCCGTCGCAAAGTTCGCACGTCTGGCATTGGCCCGTATAACAGGCCGACTGACAAGCATCGCACATCTGGCACGACGGGCAATTGATAGCGTCACAGAGTTCGCAAACGTCGCAGGATTCACACGTGGAGCAAGACATTTGGAATAGACCTCTGGCCGGCCGTTACTTTTTCCTGAGGCTGGCGATAATCTCGGTCCGTGTCTTCGGCGTGCCGGCGATCTTGTTTTCCTTGAAGATCTGGTTGACAATGCTTTCGTTGACCGGAGGTTCGGTGTCGCTGGCAGCGACCATACCGAGTTCGGTGCCGACCAAAGTCGTCTCAACGATCTTGGAGCGGACGGCTTCGTTGAGCACGAAACGAACTTTCGTTTCAGCTTCCTTGATAGCGTCTTCGACGAGTTCTACGGCTTCGATCTTTTTGCCTTTAAGTTCCGTCTCTACAAGGCTGCGGATCTTTTTGTCGACCTTAGCCAGGCCGGCCCTCACCGCCTCGTTGATCTTGGCGATGAATTCCATCTCCTCGTCGATTTGTTTACCGTCTTCGGTTGAAAACTCTTCAAATTCAATGGATTCATAAAGGTTGTCCTTCGATACCGTGGCCACGTTGCACGACGGATTCAGTGTGAAATCGATCCCAAGAAGTTTATAGTCGTCTTGAACTTCCTCGCCCTTGCCCTCTTCAACCGTTTTCAACGAACCGGTGCCCTTAAGCGAAAGTCCCAACTTTCCTGCCTGAACCAAAATCGCGAGATCTTTTCCGCGAGTGGTCGGCAATATGGCGCCTTCGACCATAAGCATCCCGGCCTTCTTGTCAATCCACAGTTTGTCGATCCTGTGAGAAACCTCAGGCACTTCAAAACGATCAAGGTGCCCGGCACTGCCCCACATCGTCCGTCCATCGGTGCTGGTGATCTTGGCGAGGGCCTTCTCCATAACGGCGGTTGGATACCGACGCTTGTTGCCGGTAAACTGATCGAGCGCTATCGCGCGCGCCCTGAATGGAATTTCGCCATCGGCTTTCTTCGCCGCCTCGTCAAGGATCATGCCTAACGTTGTTCTGTCGATTTCGTAAAGTTCTTTGATCATGGTGTTTCCAATAAAAAGAAAAGCAGGGGCCGGAGTTATTCGCTCCGGCCCCGCTGTAAAAATCACTCAGTTGGCCTTTAGGAAGAAGAAATTGTAACGGAGGCCAAACCGTCCGTTGTCGTTGCCGCTTCGTCCTTGCCGAGAATTCCCGCCCAATAGCGAGACATACAACCGATTTTATTTTGAGAAAAATCAGTCGCCGAACAAAAACGCTCGCTGAACGTAATGGGCAAAAACGGCGCGTATACGCCGACTGCCCTGGTCCAATCGATAGCGTTGCAGCCGAGCAAAATCTTGTTTGTCGGAAATGCCGGATCGACCAGCACCTTGATGGTGCCGCCGATGCTGCCGACCTGGTTAATCCCCATTTGAGTCTGGAGATTGTTGATGTCGGCCGAAAGCCGGAAAGATTCGCAACGCATGAGGAGCGCGAGAACCGTCGGACTCATTACAGCCCAACCAGCCGGAATGTGCTGATGTGTCATGATACGCATCGAGGCGCCCATGATAGCCGTGCTGTAAAGCGTTTCGAAATACGCCTTTTTGTCGGCCGTGGTGACGTCACCAACAGGAGCCACATTCGCCCAATTCACATTGTATGCCACGCCAGCCAAAAGTGCGGCCAGGATGTGGCGATCCGTTTCCAACTGGATCTCGTCGGTGAACAGGGACTTGATCTCGCCTTCGAAATCAAGCGAGTGGTAAGCGGCCAGATTCTGCGCCGCTTCGAGCGTGAAGGAACTTTGCAATTTCATGGAAATTGCGGTCACGGTCTTGCTAACCAACTCGATGTCCATTTCTCTGATCGTCGATTTTTCCCCACTTATGGCATAGGCCGAAGCGCCGGGAACATCAGCAACATCGTCACCAGCGGTGATGCCGTCGGGACCGTATGTCGATGTGTATTTGCGCTTGGCGTAGAAAATGTCGCCGGTCGGCGTTCGCATAGGCTGAAGCGAAACCAGGCCGTTATTGATACAGACGAGGTTCCGCATGACGCGCCGGACCAATGGCAACGCGAAGGTTGTGAAGGCGGCGATGTTTGTCGAAAGCGTTTCTTCGTTTAAGACGCCTTCAACCCGCTCACGCTCATACTGAAGCGTGGGATTCCTGAGAATGTGGTTAGCCATGTTTTCATAGATGGCCGCGAACGGACCACGACCCGTAGGCGTGCCGTATTCGTCCACCTCAGGCCTGATGTTCGGAAGAGTGGAAACTTTGTCCTTGCCGTCCGCTTCGTTGAGTCTGACCATCTGGGCGGAAAGGAACTTCTTGAGTTTGGGATACATATTAATGTGTCCTTAAAAAATCTGTCGAGGCCAACCGTTTATTACGGCGAACTCGTTAATTTCATATATCAATCATGTCAAGTTTAAAGGTGGGCCGACCGTCAAGAAGGTAATGACTTAACGGCCGGCCCTGAGGAAACGCACGAACTCCAAACTCGACAGATCTTGCGATAAAACAAGGCCAAGCCAGGAAATTCAGTAACCTGGCTTGACCCCGCCGACGATGAATTTCCCGACGAGTTACGTTGGAGGAAAGGAATACCTCACTCGCCGGCATCTTCGGCTCCTATGAACGACCGGCGGTTTTGTTGTCCGCGCCGGGGGACAGCAGTTTCAGTCCATACTAAGGGACCTGTGCTTTGAAGAAACGCCTGCACGGTCGGCGCCAGCCTCGTCGTTTGTCCAAGGCCGGTGTTATTCGAGCAATCGAATAGCGTCAATGCTAAAAACCCCTGGTGAAATTTCATCAGAGGGAAAACAGGTTCCCCAGGCCGCGCTTCGCGGCAGCGCGCCGCTTCGGCGCGCGGAGAGAAAAGCCTCCTATCACCTTCGGTGATAGTCGGTTTCCTCTCTAACCTATAAATACCTATAAACACCTTCTGTTACCTATAGTTACCTATATATTCCTATTAGTGTGCATTTTTTGCCTGAGCAGCCATATAGAAACTACTATCCGAAACGTGCTCGCCCCTTAGGCTAAGCCTTAGGCATGAACTTCGGTGTGTGTCACCTAACCTGATTAATTCATAAATTTTTGAAAACGCAAGTTTAGACGCTCAAGACGG
>CAZZCH010000009.1:0-60530 GCA_964652895.1 uncultured Eubacteriales bacterium | reverse complement strand
GCAAGCCGATGGGTCCCCCTCCGCTACGGGGTCTCTGGATGATCCCCATCACAGCCCGGGTGGCATCAAGGCGCCCAGATGAAAGCGTGCCGGCTTTACAAGGGAGGCCGCCGATGATAAAATTGTCTGCAAGTGAAGTCTATGAAAAAGCGCCTGATCCCCTTCGTCCTGCTTGGGCTCGTCCTCGTCCAGCTGCCGTCTCATGACCAGGACCTCTGGACCGCCTCCCTGGACAAGGCCCGGACGATCGCCGGCGTCATCGAGGAGAGCTATTACAAGCCGCTCGAGGAGGAGGCCCTGGCTATCGCCTCGATCAAGGGGACTCTGGACACGCTCGACCCCCACTCCTATTTCCTGGACCCCGAGAGCTTCTCGCGCATGCGCGAGGACTACTCGGGCAAGTACTTCGGCGTGGGCATGCAGATCCAGAAACAGGCTGATAACATCGTCGTCATCGCGCCGATCGAGGGCGGGCCGGCCTGGCGCCTGGGCATCCTTCCGGGGGACGTCGTCTCCCAGATCAACGGGGAATCGACGGTGTCCTTCTCGAGCTACGACGCCATGCAGAAGCTCCGCGGCGAGAAGGGGACCGACGTCACCGTCACCTTCGTCCGCGACGGCGCCGAGAAGCCCTTCGAACTGACCATCACCCGCGAGGAGATCCCGCTCCTGAGCGTCCCGTACGCCTTTCTCCTCGACGGCGGGGTGGGCTACATCTATATCCGGAATTTCGGCGAAACCACGCCGCGCGAGCTCGAGGACGGGCTGGTCAAGCTCACCGGCCAGGGGATGAAAAGCCTCATCCTCGACCTCCGCCTGAACACCGGCGGCACCCTCGTCCAGTCCATCGAGGTCTCCGACCTCTTCCTGCCCAAGGATTCGCTCATCGTCTCCATGAAGGGACGCAATCCCAACTACGACCGCGCATTTCCGGCCTTCGTGGACGACCAGTACGAGAAACTCCCGCTCGTGATCCTCATCGACCAGGGCACGGCCAGCGCCTCCGAGATCGTCAGCGGGGCGGTCATGGACCACGACCGGGGGCTCATCGTCGGCGAGGATTCCTGGGGCAAGGGCCTCGTCCAGACGGTCTTCCCGCTGGCCCCGAACATGGCTGTGGCCCTGACCGTGGCCAAGTACCTGACGCCGAGCGGACGGTCCATCCAGAGGGATTACAGCCATCTCGAAGATTACCTCATGAGCAAGCGCGCCCCCGAGGACAGCCGCGAGGTCCGTTACACCGACCGCGGCCGCAAAGTCCTCGGCCAGGGCGGGATCACGCCCGACTATGCCGTCGACTCCCTGCTCAAGCCGTTCACCGGGCGGCTCCGCTTGAGCGGGGCGTTTTTCGCCTATGCCCGGAAGCTCGTCCAGCACCAGACCGACCTCGGCCGGAAATTCGTTTTTCCGCAGGACCCGAAGGACGCCGGGGCGTCCGCCGCCGGGAAGATCCAGGTCGGAACGGCGTTCGTCGTCAACACCGACGTCGTCGCCGATTTCCGCAAGTTCCTCGGGACGCGCAAGGTCGAATACGACGAGAAGACGTTCCAGGAGGCCGCGGCCGAGATCGGCCGGGAGCTCGAACGCGAGATCGCCGGGGCGATCTGGGGCGTCGAAGCCGGGATCCGGGCCGCTCGCGTGAACGACCCCGTCGTCCTGAAGGCCATCCAGGTCATGCCCGAGGCAGCCAGGCTTCTCGAACAGAAATGAAGATCGCACTCGCTTCGGACCACGCCGGGTTCGAGCTCAAAACGGGGATCGCCGATCATCTCCGCGGCCGCGGCGTCGCCTTCGAGGACTTCGGCTGCGGGCCGGGGGAATCCGTGGACTACGTCGATTTCGGGGCCAGGGGCGCCCGGGCCGTCGTCTCCGGCGTCTGCGACCGGGCCATCCTCGTCTGCGGCACCGGCCTGGGCATGGCCGTCGTGGCCAACAAGTTCAAGGGCCTTCGGGCGACGCCTTGTCCGAGCGAGTACGCGGCCGAGATGAGCCGCAAGCACAACGATTCGAACTGCCTGACCCTGGGCGGCAGGACCCACTCCCTGGAGCAGGCCCTGCGCATCGTCAAGGTCTGGCTCGAAACCGATTTCGAGGGCGGGCGACACGCCCGGAGGGTCCAAATGATCCGCGACCTCGAAGACAAAAATTTCAAGTGAGGAGCCGTTCCATGCCCGCGTTTTCAGAGAAGGTCCGGGACTTGGCCGCCAGGGTCGAGCGGAACAGCGCTTGGCGCCAGACAGAGTGTTTCAATCTCATCCCGTCCGAATCGACGCCGTCCCTCCTCGTCAAGATGTGCGAGATCGCCGACCCGGCCGGCCGCTACGCCGAACACCGGTCGATGAAAGGGGAGGAGGTCTACTTCTACCAGGGCACGGACTTCATTCGCGACGTCGAAGTCGAAGCCCAGAGGGAGCTCGAAACCTATTTCGGGTGCACCGACGTCGAGCTTCGCCCGGTCAGCGGCCAGATGGCCAACGAAGTCGTCTTCAAAGGCCTCGTCAAGTACATCAACCGCGGCCGGGTTGCGGGGCAGAGCTCGCGCCGGTTGCGCCTCGTTCTGAACAACGAACTCATCTACGGCGGGCACCTCAGCGCCCAACCCATGGGAGCCCTCTTCAACTACGTCGAGGAGGACCCGGCGACGGGCAAGGAACGGGTGGTCAATTTCCCCGTCCTCAAAGAGAATCCTTACAAGCCCGACCTCGAACGGCTGGCCGCCGTCCTCGATTCACACAAGCCCGAGCTCGTCGTCTTCGGCAAGAGCATGTTCCTCTACCGGGAGCCCGTCCGGCTCGTGGCCGACATCGTCAAGGGCTGGAAGGACCGTCCCGTCCTGATGTACGACATGGCCCACGTCCTCGGCCTTTACGGGGCCTTCCAGGCTCCCTTCGACGAAGGCGCGGACCTCGTCACCGGCAGCACCCACAAGACCTTCTTCGGGACCCAGCGCGGCCTCGTGGCCGGGAACTTCCCCAAGGGCTCGCCCCTGCGGCCGCTCTGGCTCGAGATCAAGGGCCGCGCCTTCCCCGGCTCGACCAGCAACCACCACCTCGGGACGCTCCTCGGGCTGCTCCTGGCGGCCTACGAGATGAACGAGTTCAAGGAGGCCTTCCAGAACCAGGTCAGGGCCAACGCCCGGGCCTTCGCCAAGGCCCTCCACGCCCACGGCGTCCCGGTCGAAGGAGACCCCGCCGACGGATACACGGAAACCCACCAGGTCATCCTCCGGGTCAAGGCCTTCGGGTCGGGCATGGACATCGCCCGGCGCCTCGAGACGAACAACGTCCTGACGAACTACCAGGCCCTGCCCGACGACGCCTCCTTCCTCGATTCTAGCGGCGTCCGGCTCGGCGTCCAGGAGATGACCCGGTTCGGCATGAAGGAAAAGGACTTCGATACGCTTGCGGGCCTGATGGCCGACATCATCATCAGGGACAAATCCGCTGGAGACGACGTGGCCCGCTACCGCAAGAATTTCCTGACCATGGGCTTTTCGATCCCGCCCGCCGAAGCCCTGCCGCTCGCGGCGCGGATCCTCTCGAGTATCATTCCCGACCCCGGCTACGCGGCCCTCTTCGCCGAGAACCTCAGCCAGGCCGCAGGGGCTTGAGGCGAAGATCGACCGTCCTGTGAACGGAGGGTGAGACGATGAAGATACTGATCGTCGGGTCCGGCGGCCGGGAACACGCCCTGGCCTGGAAGATCGCCCAGAGCCCGCACGCGGACAAGGTCTATTGCGCGCCGGGGAACGGCGGGACGCGGCTCGTCGCCGAGAACGTCCCCCTGGCCGAGACGGACATCGCCGGGTTGGCCGATTTCGCCGCGCGGGAAAATATCGAGTTGACCGTGGTCGGTCCCGAAGCCTCCCTGACCATGGGCATCGCCGACGAATTCGAGAATCGCGGCTTGAGGATCTTCGGGCCCTCGAAGAAGGCGGCCGAGATCGAGGGCAGCAAGGTCTTCGCCAAGCAGTTCATGGACCGCCACCGCATCCCCACGGGCCGGTTCAAGATCGCCGACGGCTTCGACCAGGCCAAGAAGATCCTGGCCTCCGGGGAGTTCGGTTTTCCCGTCGTCATCAAGGCCGACGGGCTGGCGGCCGGCAAGGGCGCCGTGGTCTGCTCCTCGCAGAAGAAGGCCGAGGACACGGCCGGCGAGATGCTCGTCCAGAAGAAGTTCGGGTCGGCCGGCCGGCGCATCGTCATCGAGGAGTTCCTCCGCGGCCGCGAGGTGTCCTTCATCGTCATTTCCGACGGCATGAGGGTCCAGCCCCTGGTCTCGGCGATGGACCACAAGGCGGCCTACGACGGGGACAAGGGGCCGAACACGGGCGGCATGGGCGCCATATCGCCGTCGCCCTTCATGACCGAGAAGCTTTTCAACGAAGTGATGAACACCGTGATCACCCCGGCCGTCACCCGCCTGCTCGAGGAGGGCCGGAAGTTCAAGGGTGTCCTCTACGCGGGCCTGATGATCACCGAGCAGGGGCCCCGTGTCCTCGAGTTCAACGGCCGTTTCGGAGACCCGGAGACCCAGCCCCAGCTCCTCCGCCTGGAAAGCGACCTGGTCGAGCTCCTGACGGCCGCGGTCGACGAGAACGTCCTGCGGGAAGAGGTCCGCTGGTCCGCCAAACCCTCGGGCTGCGTCGTCGTGGCCTCGGGCGGATATCCGGTCCGCTACGAGAAGGGCAAGATCATCTCCGGCTTGGCCGAGGCGGCCGAGATCCCCGGGGTGCACATCTTCCACGCCGGGACCAAATACGAAAACGATAACTGCCTGACGACCGGCGGCCGCGTCCTCGGGGTCTGCGCTTCGGAGGACAACCTGGCCGGGACCATGGCCAAGATCTACGACGCCTGCGGCCGGATCTATTTCGAGGCCATGCACTTCCGCCGCGACATCGGCGCGATCAAGGAGGAGCGGACATGAAAGTCATGATCTTTCTCGGCAGCGAATCGGACTTCGGCGTGGTCGAGGACGCGCTCGTCCTGCTCAAGGACTTCGGCGTGCCCTTCGGCCTCGAAGTGACCTCCGCCCACCGCTCGCCGGAGCGGACCCTCCGCTTGATCAGATCGGCCGAGGCCGGCGGGACAGAGATCTTCATCGCCGTGGCCGGCAAAGCCGCCCACCTGGCCGGCGTCGTAGCCTCCCATACGGTCAAGCCGGTGATCGGGGTCCCCGTCGAGAGCGAGGCGCTGGCGGGACTCGACGCTCTCCTTTCGACCGTCCAGATGCCCAAGGGCATCCCCGTCGCGACCATGGCCCTGGGCCGGCACGGCGGCTCGAACGCGGCCCTGCTCGCGGTCGAGATCCTGGCCATCAACGACGAGGCGCTCCGGACGAAGCTCGTCGCTTACCGGGCGAAGATGGCGGACAAGGTCGAGGCGGCCTCGCTCAAGATCAAAGAAAAACTGTGAACTTCGGCTGCCGCGTCCTGCCGCGCCGGACGGAAGGCGAGGTCATTCCATGAAGAAGATCCATCTCCTGCCCGAGGATGTCGCCCAGAAGATCGCGGCCGGCGAAGTCATCGAAAGGCCCGTCTCCGTCGTCAAAGAGCTCGTCGAGAACTCCCTCGACGCCGGGGCGACGGAGGTCCGCGTCGAGCTCATCGACGGCGGCAAGCGCCTGATCAAGGTCCAGGACGACGGCTCCGGGATGGGCCGTGAGGACGCCGCGCTTTGCTTCCGGCGGCATTCGACGAGCAAGCTGGCCACGGAGGAGGATCTGGAGCGCATCGCGACGCTCGGCTTCCGCGGCGAGGCCCTGGCCAGCATCGCCGCCGTTTCCCGGCTGACGCTGCGCACCCAGGACGGGGCCGAAGACCGGGGGACGATGATCGAGCGGGAGGGTGAGCGTCTCGTCGGGGTCACGGACATCGCCTTTCCCCGCGGCACGAGCATCGAGGTCAGGGACCTGTTCTTCAACCTGCCGGCCCGGCAGAAGTTCCTCCGCTCGGGCCCGTCCGAGCTAGGGCCCATCGCCAAATACGTGGCCCAGGCCGCCCTGGCCGCGCCCGGCGTCCGCTTCACGCTCGTCCACGGAGCGCGGGAGGTCATCGCCTGCTCGCCGGTCATGACCCTCCGGGAAAGGGTCTTCCAGATCTTCGGTAAAAAGATGGTCGAGGGCCTGATGGACGTCGCCGCCGAAGAGGGCGGAGGCCGTATCGAGGGCCTGGCCTCGCGGCCGCTGGCCGGCCGGCCCGACAAGACGGTCCAACACTTTTTTGTCAACGGCCGTCCGGTCAAGGATAGGATCCTCATGGCCGCTCTCAATCAGGCTTATACCGGCATCCTCGAGCGGGGAAGGTCGCCCGAGGCGTTCCTCTTCGTGACGCTTCCGTATGCCGATGTCGATGTCAACGTCCATCCGGCCAAGGCCGAAGTCCGGTTCAAGGATACCCAGCTCGTATTCCGGATGGTCCTCCGGGCCGTGGGCGAAGGCGCCGCCCGGGGACATACAATAAAGGAAGTCCTCCCGTCGGCCGGGGATAAGGGGCCGGCCGGGCGTATCGCGGAGGAAGGTGTCGCCTGGGCATCGCCGGGCCTCGGCTTCGCGCCCGTCGCCGTCGCCGGCTTGACGCCCGGTGCGGCGGCCCGTCCGGGCGGCGGCGCCGATTGGACGGCGACTTCGGCGGACTCACCGGCTGCGAAAGGACCCGCTGTCCTCGGCCAGTACGAGAACATGTACATCGTCGCGGCCGGCGAGGACGGCCTTCTCGTCATCGACCAGCACAACGCCCACGAGCGCGTCCTTTTCGAGAAATACCGGGAGATCGACCGCGAGAAGATCTGGCCGCGGAAGATGCTCCTCATCCCGCCCATCCTTGAGCTTTCCCCCTCGGCGGTCGTCGGCATCGAGACGAACGCCGCCCTTTTCGAGGACCTGGGCTTCCGCGCCGAGCCCATGGGCGGGCGCTCCTACGCCCTCAAAGAATACCCCGATATCTTCAAACCCGAACAGGCCGTGGACATCTTTCTCGGCCTGCTCGAAGAAGCGGGCCAAAAGACCGCCGAAGACCGGCGTGAGCACATGCTGGCGACGCTGGCCTGCAAAACGGCCGTCAAGGCCGGGGAGCCTTTGAACAGGGAAAAGATGGGTTACCTCGTCGAGGAGCTTTTCAAAACCTCCCAGCCGGCCCTCTGCCCGCACGGCCGTCCGGTCGTCGTCCGCGTCGAGAAGTCGATGATCGACAAGGGCCTCCGCAGAAAATAAGAGGGGGTCAAACCTACCTTTTACACTTTTCGGGTCAAAAAGAGTGTAAAAGGTAGGTTTGACCCAGGCCTGTCCGGGTATTATTCGAATAAAATCAACTGGTTAGGATCCGCATCATTTTGCTCCGGTCCACCGCTTTGCTTAAGTAGTTCATTTAATGGCGTTTGGCTGAACGGATTCACGCTGATTACCTGTAAGATGGTGTAGAGTGGGCGGTCGATATTGAACTCTTTTCTGACGATCGCGACCAGAGCGTACACGGCCATGGCTATCCAGATCTGGGTCATGACGGCGTTCCTCGAGGTGCCGAAGAAGGACTTGATATGCAGGTGTTGCTTGATCCAGCGGAAGAACAGCTCGATCTTCCAACGGTGCTTGTAGAGGGCTGCGATGGTCGAAGCGGGAAGTCCGAAGTGGTTCGTCAAGAGGCAGAAGTTCGGCTGTTTCGGGTCGAGGATACCGACGCGGCGAAGCCTTTCGGGATAGAACGCTGGGGTGGCAACGCCGGTCAAAACGATCGTTTGGTCGAAGAGCAGACCTGGGGAGCGGTCGACGGGGTGGGAGTAGACCCGGCGGAACTTCAGGTCGCGGCGGGCCCGGATGATAAAGAAGGCCTGGCTCTGATGCAGCCGATAGAGCCTCTTGAAGCAGATATATCCTCGGTCCAGGACATAGAAGCTACCGGGCTCGGGGATGATCTCATCGAGGACGAGGACATCGTGGACGCGGCCGTCCGTGACCCTGATGAATGTCGGGATGGAGCCGCGTAAGTCGAGCAGGGTGTGTAGCTTGACGGCCGCCTTCCGTTGTTGGAAGGGGGCCCAGGGGAAAAGGGACAGGCAGAGGTCGATCGTCGTCGAGTCGAAGGCATAGATGGTCTCGTCCAACTCCAGCCCGAGGTCCTCGTCGCGATAGAGGAGGCGGGCCCGGTCGATGAGGACACGGGCAAAATCGGCGTAGATCTTCCAGTCGCGATGCTCGTTGGCATCGGCTATGGTGCTGCGGGAGACACGGCCGCGGAAGCCGCAGTGATAGAGCCGGCCGGAGATCGACCGGAGGCAGGCCTCGATGTCGCGCAGGCTCTCCCGGAAAGTCAGTTGAGCGAAGGCCATGCAGAGGAACTGGTCCCAGCAGGAAAAGCTCTGGACCTTGTAATGACCCCGATAATGCGCGACGCATCGCTTGAACTCATGTCGGGGGATGAACTCCATGAGTTGAGCGAGAATCGTCCGGCCAGCGTTCATCGGCCCCTCCTTGCCCCTCACGGGGCTCAAGGATGGCCATACACCCAACAGGGAGGGGAGTTCAAATCGAAAACGCTTAAAAATGCCCCTTATTAAAACTTATTCAATAAGTTAGAAGACTTTTAAAAAACAACAACCGGACAGGCCTGGGTTTGACCCCCTCTTCCGACTCTGTTAAGATTTGACCGCTGAACGGGACGGGGAGTGGCGCAGCCTGGTTAGCGCGCCTGCCTTGGGAGCAGGAGGTCGGCGGTTCAAATCCGCTCTCCCCGATAGGCGTTCCGCCCTCCAATGACGCGCCTGTAGCTCAGGTGGATAGAGCAGCTGCCTTCTAAGCAGCGGGTCGGGAGTTCGAGTCTCTCCAGGCGCGCTTGTCTTTTCCCCTGGTTTTGTCGGTTTTGCAGAGTTCTGTGACTTAGCAGAGCCACTACCGCAGTGAGCTTGTATGACTCCAAAATGTCAAAAGAGCGTCGCGGCCCCGATGCCGGGGCACAACAGATTGTACGTCGTCTTCATCTCGATCTCCTCGTGGTCGGCCGCCCGCGTGGGCGCGAGCGCTAGCGGGTCATGATCCGCAATTCAGGCTTCCCGAACATCGCAGGGGCGCCGTCCTTGACGACGGTCTCGACAAGGCGGAAGGCCCCGTCTTGGCCCCTGGACACGGACAGCCGTCGGACGCGGTACTTGCCCTTATCGTAGTCGAAAGTCCGGCCGTCGTCCTCGTATAGGTCGAATGTTCCCCCGTCGCGGCCGTAAAAGCGAACTTCGAGCGGCTGGCCATAGGCGCCCTCGGCGTTCTTCGCGGGCTCTTTCAGCATGGGGATCAGCGAGCCTTCACGGATGAAGAGAGGAATCTCGCCGGACGCGCTTTCAGCCTTCACCCGATTCCCTCCACGTACGGGGACTCCCGTTCTAAAATCGTACCATTCGCCTTCGGGCAGGACGACCTCTCGAGACCATCCCGTCCGGCCGTAGAAAGGCGCGACAAGGATCGAGGGACCGAACATGAACTGGTCCTCGACATGGGCCAGGGACGGGTCCTCGAGCAGCATCGGCCGCAGCGGCGGCGCGCCCTCGAAATGATAGGCCGCGAAAGCGCTGTAGAGGTAGGGCAGGAGCCGCATCCGCAGCTCGAGCAAGGCCTTGACCTTGTCCGCCACAGCCGGGAAATGCCATGGCGTCGTCCCCGAGGCCCAGGCGTTCAGCTGGGCCAGGGCCGAGAAGCCCACGAGCTGCATGCGGTCGAGCCAATCGTGCTCGTTCCCGGCGTCCCGGATCTCGGGCGTCCAAAGGAGGCCCGAGATCCCCGCCGCCCCGATCCCGGTGATGTACTCCTTCAGGTCGTACGCGTCGCTGTAGATCGCGAACGGATAACCGGAGGCGGCCCCGTTGCTGGCCCGGACGAGGCCGTAGGTGCGGAGATTGCGAGCCTTGAAAAGGCCCTTGAAGATCAGGTCCTGCATCATCAGGCCGTAGGCTTGGCGCATGACCGGGGCCGGCGTTCCTGAGGGGAAGGAGGCGTGGTCCGGCCACAGCCAGACGTCATAGCCGTCCACCTCGTCGATCTTGTAGCCGCTGACGCCGATCTCGACGTGATCGGTCCGGTGCTGTTCCAGGAGCGCCTGCCGGGCCGCCGGGATCGTGTAGTCGGGAACTAGCCCCAGCCAGACCATGTGAGATCCGGACAGCGGGAAGAGAACCTTGTAGAGCCGGCTCTCCGGGGAGACATAGGGATTCTCCCAGAGATTGAGCCGGATGCCCTTCTTCAGGAGTCCGGCGGCGAAGCCGGCCGGGTCGGGGAAGCGCTTCCTCTGCCATTCAAAGGTGCAGGGGTAGGACTTGGTCATCCAGCCCGGCTCCAGGCCGATCACGTCGAGCGGGATGCCGCGCTTCTCGAACTCCGCGACCTCCGCTTGGACGCGCGCCTCGTCGGCTTCGGCGTGGACCCGGTGCCAAAAGCCCAGTCCCCAAAGCGGGGGCAGGGCGCCTCCGCCGCAGAGGAGGTTGTAGCGTTCCACGACGTCGGCCATGCTGGCGCCGGCCAGGACGACGATCTCGGCTCCGGGGCCGTCCACGAGCGCCTCAACCGCGTTGGAGCGAGGCTGGGCCTGCCAGGGCTCGGCCGTCTCCCAGGGCGGAGGATTGCGGTCGACGGGGGACGGATTGCGCAAGTCGTCCTTGCGGTTTCCGACCCGGGCGTAGATCTTAAGGAAACGGGCGGTGTCGATGAAGACTCCGTAACCGCGGCTGGAGACGTAAAAGGGGACGGGAGCATGGGTCCTGCCGCTGCCTTTCCCCCAGTGGTCGACGTTCAGGGTCAGGACCGCCTGGCTGCGATCCAGGCCGTCGAATTGGAGCCCGAAGCCGTAGAGCTTCTCGGCCGGGCCGCAGGGGATGCGGAGGACAATCTTGCCGTCGGCAGTGTGCTCGAAGGCGATAGGCTCCTCGGCGAAGGGGAAGTCCTGCTCGGACCGCCTGGCCAAAGCCTCCATCCGGGGCGGCTCGGCGGCCAGGCTGGTGTAGCGAAGCTCGCGCCCGCCGTCGCCGGCCGTGGACCGCCAGACGCCCGGAGCGACCTTCTCCCAGGAACGCATCGGTGTCAGGGCAGCCAGGCCGACGGTGCGCCCCCCCGCCGCTTGAGGGCGGCTCATCAACGCTGAGGATGCCGCGGCCAGAACGAAGACCGCGCTAACGGCAGCCGTACGAGTCCATCGGTGTCGGGTATCTTTCCTCACGCGACGCCTTTCCTGCCTTTCTCCGGGGATCGAACGGCGGCAAGCGGCTCCGGCTGCTCCTCCGCCAATGTCCGAGGGTGGTCGAGGCCCAGCCGCTTTCGGGATCTTTCTCAGCGTGACCATTTTATACCATACCTCCTTGAAGATATGACGGGTCTTTATGCACCTAATTCCTCTGTTCAGTTTTTAGGGACCACATCAGTGACCTGACTCCCTCACAGGGAACCAGCCCATGTGTTAGGATTTTGCCGGGTGACCCGCACCCCAGTTCTCGCCCATTTTGTCAGCAACTTTTTGAATAAGCAAGTCCATTATGAACCGCCTCGAGATCTGGGCCAGAAGCCCCTTGCCGGGCCGTCTGTGTGCACAATTTTGAGCACATCTTCAGGAAGCAGGCTCGCAATCCGTTCATAGTGCGTCAATTAAGGATATGGTCCAGCTGCCTTCTAAGCAGCGGGTCGGGAGTTCGAGTCTCTCCAGGCGCGCTCTCTGTTTCCTCGAGAAAATGGCCAATTGGCCACCATCCCCGGCACCTGAAAATTGTCGCAGTTTTGTACATCTTTATACCGTTTTAGGCCTCCGTTGAGCACACCTTTATCACAGTGGGTTTGCCGGGCTGAAGGACTAGGGAGAACGGCGACATGGAGGGTTTCAAGCGGGATTATCAGCCGATTGTTAATCATCGTGATAACGTTTCTCTTGGCGGGAACGAGAAATGTGGTGCGGGTCAATCCAGCAAAATCTTAACACAAGGGCTGGATCCCTGTGAGGGGGACAGGTCAGTACGAGATCATTTTTTCAAGGGTAGACATCATCAACATCTAGATATAGGCAGGGATGGAAAAGGAATATCGGAATAGGTGAGCACAGGCATCTGTCCGCCGAATGCATGCGACGTGGGGAGGCCCCCATAGACTTAGTCTTTAATTTCCCTGGCTCAACGCAGTATGAGCCTTAATATTAGCCATTAATCCTTTTCTAAATAATTTGAACATTTATAAACACCTTTCTCATATTTGTCGACAAAGGAATCCAATATGTTTGCATATTTTAAAATAAACGCTACCCCAAATTCTAAAACAACAATCCATAATACTAGTATTATGCCTTTTATGATTTCTCCCCCAATTATTAAATTGGCACATATTCCGATTGCAAGGCCAAAGACAGTGCCGGTTGCCAAACGCATAATATTACTGCTTCGCCAATGTCCGATTTCGTGCGCCAGAAAATCTGCTATAGCGGGAAAAGGGAAAATTGATGAAGCTATAATTAGCGAGAATCGGTTTATAGAATTAATTCTAGCCCTTAGTAAAAATACAGCTACAATTCCAGCACATATCCCAAGACATCTGGCGCAGATTCTCAGGTTCTTTATGGCTAATGTATGATCATGCTCACTGGGAGGATGGTGAGAAAACAACATACTCCATCGTATATTACATGACATTTATATAAAAAATATGTTTCCTTGTTTTTCTTCTATTACTTTCCCATTTCTCCCGCTTTCGCGGGGCCAAAGTTATTGGCGTGGCATATTGGGCATTTCGCTTTTTGCAATAGATATACAGGCAAATAGAATATGCCGCACAAGAAAATGAAAACGAGCCAATTGAACTTTTTAAGCGGTTCAACATTTCTGTTGCACAAGTTGCACCATACCGGACCTGCCATTTCATCCTCCTTATTTAATTAAGTATCTGAACACATGTTATTGTTCTTCAGTTCATGAATCTTGCTTCTGTAACCTGAAATCTATCCGGCTCAACTTCCCTTTAGACTAAGAGACTCTAATCCTGGGATTAAGCAAAATGTCAGGAGAGCAAAACAGCCTTTTTTCAATTTAATCCCTTTCTTATGGCGGGCAAATGACAATCTCGGTACCAATATGGCAGGGGACAAAATAAATACATCATCCATCCAACCCTTAATGAGATTTATATTTCAGCAGATAATAAATGTCAAGATAAAATCCCAGGCTGTCAAGCCAACATGAATACTTCCGGTTTGGCCAACGTGAAAACTTCCGCTTTTCTCAAGGGTCAGATTCTCTCCAGATAGGAGTTATGGTGCAAACGGGGTTCCCACCTCCGCCAAGGATGGTTGGGAGCAGGGATGTTTGGCCCTGTCCTCTTCTCCGGGGCCGTTTTCGCTTCCGGCGCCGGGCGAGGCCCCGATTTCATGTCCTGAACCTCCCGGTAATCCAGGTTCCGGCCGTTGAAGCGGATGACGAGACTGTAGTCAAAGTGCTCCAGAACCTGCGTTTAGCGTCTCCTCATCGCGATCGACGGGTTGGCGATCCCCAGCAGCCTCCCTTTCCAGCGGGCCATATAGCCGTTGTTGATCGTCCGGGATCCTTTGAGGCAAAAGATATTCCTCAAGTTGAGACCTTTGGGCAGCGGCCGGCGGAGGTCCTCAGGCCGCAACGGCGGCCGCGAAAACCGACGATTGTGTTTCGGCCAATAGCCAACGAGGAATCGGTTCGCCTCGTCCTTCGTGCAAACCCCGGCCAGCCGCAACTCCTTGACCAAGCGGTCCTGGAGCGTGCCGAACTCCCGCTCGATCCGACCCTTGGCTTGGGGCGAGCCGGCGTGAATGATATTTATCCCGAGCTCTTTGCCGGCCCGTTCAAACTGCGTCTGCGCCTCTTCCCCCCGCAGCAGCTCATCCAGATCCGCCGGACGTGTCGTCTTATATGTGCTTAATTTATCAAGATATAGGGCCCTGGGAATGCCGTAGAGCCGGATATAGCCCTCCAGGCTGTCCATTGCCGGCCAGATCCCTTCATAGTCGTGAAAGCGGCCAAAAACGTCGTTTGTCGCGTCGTCGATGTAACCCATTAAGACGAGCTCTCGCCCCCGCCCCTCGAGCCAGTTATGACGGGACCCGTCCATCTGCACCAACTCGCCCGAAAAATGTTTCCTCTCCCGCCATTGATGCACATCCCCCTTGCGGTGCCTCACCCGCCAGATCCCGGCATCGATCATGACCTGCCGCAACTTCTCGTCGCTGACCTTGAGCCCCTGTCTCTCCCAGAGCTTCTCCGCGGCGAACGTCGGCCCAAAGTCCCAATACTTGTCTTTGATGATCCCGGCGATCCGCTCTTCCTTCGCCTCTGCCATCTTCTTGGGAGGCTCCCAGCCTAGGTTCCCGTGGGCCAACCCCTTGGATCCCTTCGCCCTCACCTTGCCTATGAGGTTCCGTACCTGGCGGTCGGAGATGTTCAAAAGATCCGCCGCTTCCACCTGGCGCACCTCCCCCTTCATGACTTTCCGGATGATCAGCAACCGATCATGCTCTTCCTGGCTCAACGTGATTAAATCCTTTCGCATCAAGGCCGGCCTCCTTACTCGGGAAGCCATACCTTAACCGAAAAAAGCGGAAGTTTTCACGTTGGCCAAACCGGAAGTATTCATGTTGGCTTGACAACAACGCTTAAATCCTTGATTCAATCCGGCCATTCAGGTATATAGAAGTTGCCCAGGGTTCCTCCGCTCCGACACGTGGCCGCCTTCGTTCGGAAGGGGTGGCCTGAATCGTCGGAATGCGCAGTTTCGCTGGGAATACTAGCAGAATACTCGTGGGCTCGATTGTAGGACCTGCGATTAGTGGATACAAAGCGAACGAAGCTTCCAATTTAAATGTATTTTGTGGAAACTCGAAGGAATAGCTTATTAATTAGAACCTAGGAGGGAAAGCTAAAATTCAAACATGGGTACTTGGATCGTTCAAAAACGCATAGAGAGAATGGCAATAGTATTCAGTTTATGTGGGGCGCTGCTAGTACGTTTATTGGGAGGAATCGCCAGGGCAGAAGATGGAAGAGCTCTAAACCTGGAAGGCTGGCAGTCCCTAGAAATTGGGCTTGACCTGGGTGATTTTCGTGCTCACATTCTATCGGATGTCGGCGATTCACGAATCACCGTGTTGCGGATCGACCCGGAGCGCTTTCGATTGGTCCTGGCTAACGCCTCGACAATGCCCGACCTTCGGACCCGAACAGCCAGGGAATGGGCCTCCGATAAAGGACTGGTAGCGGCTATTAACGCTAGTATGTATCGGGAGGACCATCGGACAAGTCTCGGTCTCATGCGGGGCGCCTCGCATATCAACAATGCCGTCCTCACGAAGGACAAAGCCGTTTTGGCGTTCGATCCTATGAGCGACGCCGTGGCGTCGGTTCAGATCATCGATCGCGACTGCCAGGACTTCGATACGCTCCGCCCGCAATACGGAACACTCGTGCAGAGCATCCGCATGGTCGATTGCCACCAGCAGAATGTTTGGGGCCAGCAACCGACAAAATGGAGCACTGCGGCTATCGGGATCGACAAAAGTGGCAGGGTGCTGTTCCTGTTTACGCGCTCCCCCTATTCAACGCACAACTTTATCGAGATACTCCTCCGTCTGCCAATCGACCTCTACAATGCCATGTACGTCGAAGGCGGCCCCGAAGCCCAACTTTATGTGAATGCCGGGGGAGTCGAAGTGGAGAAGTTCGGCAGCTTTGAAACAGGGTTCTTTGAGAGCGACGAAAACGATCAGGCTTGGCCCGTGCCCAACATCATCGGAGTTGTGCGTCTGAACGATAAGTGACCAAGGACAAGCCGTCCGCCCAGATTGCTAGTTCGACGAAATCCGTTTCCTTTCCTCCAACAAGGACCTGTTTATTTGGTCCATGTCCCTCATAAAATCAAGGTAGGGTTTGTAGGCCGTTAGCTCGGTTTCGCATTCTTCGAGGATATTGCTCGCGTTCTTGATGAAAAACGCGGCTTCTCCTGGCTGAGTGACCAGCCCCCCTCACAGGGATCCAGCCCTTGTGTTAAGAATTTGCTGGATTGACCCGCACTCCGTTTCTCGCCCATTCTGTCAGCAACTTTTTGAATATGCAAGTCCATTTTTGACCGCCTCGAGATCCCGCTCAAGAGGTGCCTTTGGGGGCTCGACTTGAGCCGCGAGCTCCGTCGGCGTCGCATTGCCAAGAGCGCTGTGTGGTCGCTCTTCGTTGTAATCCCGTCGCCAGGCTTCAACCTTATCCCGGGCATCATCTAGACTCAAAACCCAGTGCTTATTCAAACACTCCTGCCGTGAGCGGGGGATCCGACTCTTCATCATCCCCCCGAGAACTCCCAAACTGCAAGGCTATGTCGAGAGCGCCAACAAAACACATCGGCAGGAGTTTTATGAAGTCGAAGATATCGGGTTGAGGTTAGAGGAGCACAATAAGCAGCTGGAAGAGTGGGATAAGACCTATAACTATATCCGGCCCCACCATAGCCTGGACTTGTTGACCCCCGATGAGTACTATCGTCGCTGGAAGAAAAACAGGAAAGCCCAGGTGTCACGGATGTCCTGAACCCATTCACATCCTTGACAGCGATTTCCCCTTATGTTAACTAGTTACCGATGGAAACCGGGCCGAAGAGAGGATTGGCGGGTTGAAGTTCGAGCAGCTTAAAGCCGACATAGCTAACATCGGCCGAATTCCAAAAGACGCTCAAAACCTGACCCCCATCGACTATCCCTGCCTGTTCCTCGAGAAGGACCTGTTCAAGGACAAATCGTACGCGTTCGAGGAGATCGTCAATCTCGGCGCACTCAAAGTTCCTTGCTGGAATGTCGGTGCTGGGAATCTCGCGATCAAGGGCTATGAGGTCTTAAAGTGCGATCCGCCGGGCTGGATCGCGGCCAAAAAGATTTCGAATCTCTCGGTCAGCAACATGCCCGTCTGGATAGAGCTGCCCGTCGACCGGGAGAAGATATCCCTCAATAAACGCCATTCGGCAACCATTAAGATCGTTTCTACCGCCAAGACCGAAAGGAACAATCCGTTCCAGATTGATATTAGGATCGATGTCCCGTACGAGCAGCAGCCTCGCATCTCGCTGGATAAGGAGATTCTCGAGAAGGGCTTACATTGGGGAAAGATCCCCTATTTCCAGGAGTATCGGTTCTTTCTCAAAATGCCAGCGGCGAAGGAAGTGAGCTTGGCGGGCGATTTCACGGACTGGAAGTCCGTCAAAATGGCCCTGATGCACGACGAATTCTTTTTTTGGGTGCCTTTGGTTGACGGCGAACACAGGTACAGATTCATTGCCGACGGCGTGGAACGACTGGACCCCGAGAACGATCAAACCGTCGTCGAGGCGAACAAACGCAAGGTCAATGCAATATTCCTGAACCGTTACAGAAGGTCGATGGTCATTTCGAACATCGGCTTGAGCCCGCTTGAAGGCAAGGTCAGCGTCGGCCCAGAAAAGTGGCTGACCATAGATGAAAATGTTCGAGAGTTTAGGATCACGTCCGATCAGCGCGCCGTCGAGATCGGTTTTCAGGTCATCCCGGGCCCGGCCCTGAAATCAGGGAGGCTGGAGTCCCGGCTGACAGTTGAATCGAATTCGTCGGACAAACAGAAGATCGAGATCGTGATCTCCGCCGAAAGCTCTCTGAGCGAATTCCTGCCCTCGTTGACTACCAAGAAACTCAAAGATGCCGAACTCGACCTGATCAAGCTCGAGCAGATATCTGCTTTCTCTCCGTACAAGCAGAAGATCGAGGAATTGAGGCGGGAGATCTCCAAAACCAAGCGAAGCGAGTTCATAAAACATCAGCTCAACGAGGCCATGCAACAGGGGGAACAGAAAAACTACCTGGCGGCGCTGGAGATACTCAAAGACCTATCAAAGAACTTTCCGGAAATAAAGGTGGAGACGGAGGATCTCAAGAACGGCTTGCTTAGTGCGGCTTACAAGCAGATCGAGGAGGATATGCTGAGCCGTAATTTCGACTCGGCGTTCGGCGTCCTCAAGAGGCTCCTGGGTCTGTTCCCGGAGAGGAAGGAAGAGCTGGGGCGGCAGATCAAGAACCTGAAGGAGCACAAAGAATACTTCGAGGAAATGCAGAAGATGGACAGCTTGGTCAAAGAGGGGAACTTCGACCTTGCTCTCGCCGGGCTGGAGGCCCTGCTCGACAAATTTCCCGACAAGGATTCGGAGATCCTCGTCAAGATAGAGTGCGTCAAACCGCGGGTAGAAGAGATCATCCTTAAAAAGGAGATCCAGGCCCTTCTTCAAGGCGCGGAAGATCTCGCGAGCGCGAAACGTTGGGACGAAGCCCTCCAGCGGATCGATAAGGTGCTTGAACTCCGGCGCGACCACGAGACCGCTCTGAAGATGAAAGCCGAGATCGAGAACAGGCTGGGGTTGCAAGCGCTTTACAGGGGGATACGGAAGAAGCTTGACAGCCAAGAACTCGAAGAGGCCCTGGCAGGACTGACGGCCATTCTTCAGGCGAATCCCGGCGAGAACGAAGCTCTCGGCTTGCTGAAAGAATGCTTGTCACGGATCGCGGACGATCAGCTCCGGCAGGCGAGTGCGTTGTTGAGCCGAGGGGATTTCGCCGCCCTTATCGAATCCGCTGACCGGTTCCGGACGCGGATCCAAAAGCATGCCGATATGATCGCCGATAGACTGCACGATCTCGACGGATTGAGGGAAAGAGCCGCACTCTTGCGCACGTTGTTCTCCTTGCCCGAGCCGGACGACAGGACCCGCAAAGCGACCGTCGCGAAATACTTGCAGGCCTACGGCACGGACGACATTATCGCGCGGATCACTCAGATTGAGTCGGAAAAGGATAAGCTACAGACGGCCCTCGTGGAGTTGGAATCGCGGCAGTTCAGGAGAGCGAGGGCCGGGCTGGGCAGCGTGCAGGCGGTCACGCCCGATCTTCAAAAGGCCGTCGCGGATCTGGCCACCAGAATCGATTTCGAAGAGAACGCGTTCGTCGCGGAGCGGATCGGGAAGATCAAGGACCGCATCCAGAGGAATGAACTCGCGGAAGTGCCGGGGATTATCGCCTCCACCAGGCAGTCCGTCGCGGAGAAATGTCACGGCGAGCTCGGCGAGCTGAACGAACTTGTCCTTAGAAAGAAGAAGATCAGCAACCTCCTGCAGAACGCCAAGAAATACCTCGAGCGCGGGGATCTTGAGATGGCCGCCGTTGCTGCCGTTGAGGTCCTGAAGATAGAGCCGGAAGACGCCGAAGGGAAGGCCCTTTTCCAAGAGATCGGACGGCGGGAAAACGAACTCAGTAAGGCGGAGGAGGAAGGGGCGGATATCGATGCCCAGTACAAACAGGCGGTCCGGTACCATGATACGAATGACCTCGCAGAGTCAAGGAAAGCCATTGACGCGCTATTAGCGAAGAAGCCAGATCATGAGGAGGGGCTCCTGCTCAAGCGGCGTATCGAATTGAAGGAGCTGATTCATGATCTCGGAGAGGCTATTGGCCATTATCGAACCGCCAACGCAGAGGATTTCATGGCAAGAATCGAGGGCAGCTTCGATGCCCTGCTGAAAGCCGACAGGGATCTCGGAGCAGCTTACGCCACCTATAAAATGCGGTACGGCGAGATCCAGTATGTCGCGAAGTCGATCAGCTATGTCCATAAACTCATGGCGGATAAGGACTATCAGAAAGCGCTTCAGCAAACGAAATCCTTGCTCGAGTTCTATCCCGACGATGAGGGGATAATCCGCGCGGCGCTGGAGATCGCGGGGGCCTACTTCAAGGCTTGTCCCCCGGATAAGAACCGCAAGAGGAGCATTAATCCCGTGACAAAGCAGATTGAACGGTCCTTGAACGACGGGCAGGTTGAGCGCGCGTGCCAAAGCCTAGTGGGGCTTTTCTCTGATCTTATTGGCTGAACGTCATCAAGCTGAAGGAGGGCCCGGTGAGAGAAGACAGCCGACCGTCGAAGTATCGCATCGCCAGCGAAGAGGCCGCCTTCTTCCTGGGCCGTGAATACCGCGCCGTCGAACTGGATGAAAACGATCGCTATGCCCGGCACATCGGCCTATTCGCGTTGGATCGGAAGATAGGCGGTCTTCCCTCCATCAAAGGCGCCGTCGAGGACATCGGGGCTGTTCTTATCGGCGCCGCTGGCTCCAGGCTGATCGGTCTGGAGAAGGTCCAAAATGACGGGTCTTGGGTATTTATCAAAGAATATGTGCCCGGGTTCCGACTCTCCGAGCTCCTGTATGGAGAAGGCCCGGTCCGCCTGAACATCAATGCCGTTCTCTTCATTTTCAGGGAACTATGTTCAGCCCTGGGCGATTTTTATGCCCGATTTGCCAACAAGGACATGTTCAACGGGCTGATCCATCCTGCCAACGTCATTCTTACTGAAAACGGGAAGATCAGGATCGATAACTACTTCTTAGGGACGATTCTCGCCGGATCCTCTTCGACACGCGAGGACCTTCTGGATAGCTATGGCCGATTCCTGCTTGGCGATGAAAAGGGCCGGGTGAGATTCGAGGAGCGGGTGGACCTCATCCAGGCTGGATTCTTGTTGTTTGAAATGATCTCGGGGAGGAAGCTGGACAGAGCCCTGCCCGCGTCCGATTTTCCGGCGCTCCTGGAACGTACATCTCTGATCAACGCCTTTGGCGGTGAAGAGCCTATCCCTGACGAAATAAGGACATTTATTCTGAAAGCGACGGGCGCCGGCCAGGGGCGCTTTTCGAGCTATGACGAGATGAACGTTTCCCTGATCAACGACATTCTTGATACCGGGAAATATCTGCCTGTGGAAAAAGCCCTGCTTAAACAGATATCGAGCTATCTGGTCCCGCGATTCGCAGGCTTGAAAGAAAAACTCGCCGAAGAGAGGGAGTTGAGATTTCCGGGAAAAAAGCAGGAGGCCCAAAAAGCGGCCGAAGTCACGGCTCAAATTTCTGATGTTTCCGGAGTTGAGCCCATCTTCAAGCCGGCTGTCGCTCCAACCAAGCGCGAATGGACAGCGGCATCGACGGCTCACTCGGCCGGTGGGATGGCGGAAGAAACGAAAGCGCCTCCCGAGGGGCCGGCGGAGACCCCTCCTTTGACACCTGGGGATTCGAGGCTTATCGAAACCGTCCTCCAGGATGTGCCGAACCTGTTTTACCAAGGAAAGCTCGACGAGGCACTCGGACTTGCCGATTCTGGACTTGCCGCTGCGTCGGGCAACCGGGACTTGAAGCAGTTAAAGGACCAAATCCAGGCGACGATCGAAAAGAAGACTCAAGTCGTGCGGGTCCATATGGATAAAAAGGAATACAAGGCCGCGCTGGCCGAGATCCGCGGGGTCTTGCCTGACAATCCCCGCAGTTTCGGACACTTAAGCCCATGCAGAGAAGAGATCCAGGCGTACCTGATGGCCAAGTTTCAGGAAGCCCAAAAGGTTTACGACCACGACCCGGTCGGCGCCCGGAACATCATCAGCGAGATCCGGGCAATCAACGAAGGCAACAGTGTCAGTCCGGCGCTCGAAGAGATCCAGGGTTGGCTCGATAAGCTCACGGGAAAAGAGGAGATCGGCGTTGGTATCGACAAGGAGCTCAGCGCCATCAGCAAGCTGATCGAAAGCAAAACCTGGAAGGAGGCTGCCGACAAGGTCGACGTCGTGCTGACGTCGGACCCGGAAAACAAGGTCGCCCGGGCCCTCAAGAAAAGAATCGAAGGGACCCGGCACCAGATCAATCAGCTGTTCGCCGAATCAAAAGAGCTGGCCCAAAACGGCGACTATACAGGTGCCCTGGAAAAGACATCCCAGATCCTGGATCTGAATCCGTCTAATACCCGGGCCTCAGAATGGAAGCAGGAGATCGAGGCGGAAATGGCCAAGGCGCTTCGAGAAGGCGGGAACTGGTTCGGGCGGCACATGAAGGTCGTGATCGGAGGTATGGTTGTCATTGCCGCCTGCGCTGCGGTGTTCTTTATATTGGGGAAGCAGGGAAAGGCACCGGTCAAAGAAACAGCGGTTGCCAAAAGCAGGGTGATTCTTGAAAAGCCGTCTGGGACAGACTACAGGGGGCTATCCGCGACCATCAACGAACTTTCGCTTCCCGTTGAACAGCCTACCCCGCAAGACATCGCTCCGGGGGACAACACCATCGTTTTTAAAAAAGGCCAGCACAGCTTCCGTATGCCCATTTCGATCAAAGAAGGAGAAGAAAATAGGATACGGATCCCCTTGATCACGCAAGGGATCAGCGTCATGCCCAACGGAGGGGAGATCCTGGAAGCGAACGAGGTCATTTCCCCGGATGCCAAAGAGCATGCTTTAAGTCTTCTGCCTGGCAGCTATACATTCACCTTCGAGAAGGCCGGCTACGTGAGCCAGACACGGGCACTCACTCTGGTGAAAGATCTGACTCCCGAAAAACTGGATGTGAAACTCAACGATTCCAAGGGCACGGGGCTTCTGGTTTTAAGCATCTTTCCTCAAGGAAGGGCCTATGAGGGGAACAAACTGCTGGTGAGCTGCCCGCCCATGAATCAAGAGGTGGTGCTTTCCGAGGGGCTGCACTCGATCAAGATTGAAACTGATACGACGGTGGGCTGTCCAGGCATTAACAACAAAACTGTCATGATTGTCAAAGGGGGAAA
Source organism: uncultured Eubacteriales bacterium (assembly GCA_964652895.1). Taxonomy (GTDB): domain Bacteria; phylum Acidobacteriota; class Aminicenantia; order Aminicenantales; family Saccharicenantaceae; genus RBG-16-66-30. The sequence continues at coordinate 37,906 of CAZZCH010000009.1, read as the reverse complement.
GACGCCATTGCGTGTGTACCTCTGCGTTGGCTATCTTGACGTCTTTTCGTCCCCTTCAGGCGCGACCATCAACATCGACGGAAATGATACCAATTCCGATGGTATCCCATATGGTAGCACGCCTAAGGAAAGGATAACATTGCAGGAAGGGCTTCATTTCCTCACTCTACGAAGAGCGGGAGGAGAGGAAAAAACTGTTAAGTTAGCGATCCTCAAAAATCAAACAGAGCGCCAATACATAGATTTGACAACTAAGTAGGGTTATAATAAACTCGTGAGCCGTGGGAAGGAGGGCCTCTTGAGAAAAAGGGATACCCTGGGAATCCTGGCGGTCGTAGCGCTTCTATCAGTTTCTATTAGCCTATTTGGTCAGCAATCGGCCGGTGATTGCAGTTCTTTATTATCCGATGCTGAAAAAAAATGCACATACGAAGACTATAAGGGCGCGCTGGTCAGCCTTCATGCCCTCCTGGAACAGCCCTCCCTTCTGGAAAAGTGCCCCGTGTCGGACAAAGAAAAGACGTATTTCTACCATTCCTACTGTCACCTCCAACTCAACGCCTGTAATAATCCCGAGACCGAAGACGCTATTCAGCTCCTCAAGATAAATTGCCCCGACTTTGATGCTGACTTTGCATCCAAAATGGCGCAGCCGGACTACAGCTGGGTAAGTCAGGCATGGAAGGACTGCTATCGGAATGTCAAGATCCCGATTGATAAGATCATCGATAGGCATTATCAATTAGGGAAAAAACTCCGAGATCAAAATGATGATATCGGAGCTGTTCAGGAATTCATGGCCATCATCCAGTTGATCGAATCCTATGATACCGCACACAAGTTTGCCCAATGGCTTGAACTTTCGAGAGGCTTTGTCGATCTTTGCCAGCGCAATCTAATCAGCAAGTGGTCGGATCTGGCCAGCCATAACGATTTTGAGAGCCTCAAGAAGCTCAAAGACAAGATCCTATCTATAGATAAGCACGATGTTTATCTCAAAGATCTGGGTGCCCTATTTGACAGTCTCGACACTCAAAGTGTCTGGAATGATCACCAGAATAAGTTGGCGTCTTTGATCAACGAGCAAGCGTTAGTCCAGGTCGATTTTGCCGCCCTTCAGGAGCAACTGAAGAAAGTCAAGAGTGCCAAGGTTGCAGGACTTGGCCTGGCATCGGTGAATGTCGACGATTCTTTGATCGCCTCCTTCCGAGCCTACGCCGAACACCTCGGAAGACAGTACTATGTAAAACAAGAGGATGCTGTAAAAAACGTATTTGACGCCTTTGAAAATTATATCGTTGCCAATTGCCCCGATAGCGCCGCCGCTGCAAAAAAGATCTACAACGACACCCTGAATGCCCCCCTGGCTGTTTATGATAAGTTCTACCCTGGTGTCGCCCCCCCCGTTGGCAATAAGAACCAAAATACCATGGCTCCTCCCTGTGTTATTCAGATCGAGTTGAAGGGTAAGGTCACATTAGTTTTCAAGGTTGGTCCCGCGGGAAAAGTGGTGAGCGACGAGATAGTTACCAGGGAATATCACCTCAACAAAGACCAAAAGATTAGCTGCGTCAAGATCTACCTTGATGTCCTCAAGAGCGATCTGAAGAGGGAGGTTTTTCAGCCCGCGTTCAAGGTGAAAAACCGTCCCGCCGCGGCGCCCTTCGCGGGAAGCCTCGACGGGCTCGCCCCCCAGGATAGGGTTCCTGTCTTCTATTCAACGAGCAGGACCTATAATCTGAAATAGGGCCGTTAAATATGATGCTATGCCCGTATCCGGCTCCGATATGTGAGAGCAAAAAAGAACTGGATTTGGGGAACCGGAGCACGGCCTCTTGTGAGGATTGCTATAACATCTCTTTTCTCTGCGGAAAGTGCGGTGAAGCGAATAGGGCACTAGCCAGCTTTTGCCGGAAATGCGGTAAAGAGATCTCCCTGCCTAAACTCGAGACCGAGGTCGAAGCCGATTATGCCGTGACCGCGACGGAATTAGGCCCTGCCAATCAGGTTTTCGACCTCCCCTTAAACGCTTACGGGTTCGGGGATCATCTTGTTATCCGCCCGTTCCTTAATTTCTGCGCCCTTCTGTCCGACAACGGACGAGGGCTGCTGCTCAACCTGAATTCTCCGGTCAATCCGATATATAAGTACGATCTTTCGAAAAGCGGGGAAGTGGCCTTCCCGCCCGCCTTTCATCGAGAATGCCTGTTCATTTTCACGACAAGGAGCATCTTTACCTGGAATCTGTTGAGTTCGCTGGCGGAACCCGAGAAATTGAAGTCGATTTTTTCGGTGAATGAGAAAGCGGAGAAATATCGGCAATTTTCGATCTACAAGAGCCCGATCGTCACCGACGAATTTATTTTCCTATTGCTCGGGAGACCCCAATCGCAAGGAATCATGGACACGAAATGTCTTTTCCTGGATCGAAGGGGCGAGATCCAGGGCGAGGCCGATCTCGAGGAACGCGAGGAGTTGTCCTCCCCGATCCTTGTCGATGACCAGGGGAAAAGGGTTTTCTTCCATTCCAGGAGCAAGGCATATTTCGTCGAACTCAAAGGCTCGAAGATTGATGTCCGTGTGCGCTCGACAGCCCCGTACGAGCTTATCATGAGCACCGAGCCCCGCTTCCATTTTCCTCTCATCTTCGTTCCGGGAAAAGACCATATCTACACGTTGAACCTCGAATCGGACGAGATGATGCTCGAACGGTTCATTGAGACGCCGTTTTCCTATAAATTCATTAATGACCACCTCGATCTGATCATCGCCAAGAGCGCCGGAGCGGGCCTGGCGAGGATGAGGGCCGGGTTCCACTGGGACTCGTCGCTCGTTCTGCCGAATATTACGGGGCCAAGCTATGGATTTTATCCTTTGAAGTACGGCGGCTCGATCGGTTTCGTATCGAAAGAACGGAAAGGCCACCTCTTCAGCATGATCCGGCTCGGCGACCAGATCAGCTACCTTTTCCGCCACGAATTCGCCAAGATCCTGGCTCAGCCGGTCATCCATAACGGGCTGCTCTTTGTCATTCATCAGGATAGGTCGGACGAGAGAGTGTTGGCCGTATTCAAATTATGAAAAAGATAGCCACCTTCATACTGGTCGGTTTGATCCATTTTACCCCAGGCATCTGTTCTCCCGATGGTGCCAAAGTCGCGATTTTGCTCGACAATTCGGGAAGCATGAAGGGATTTTATAACGGGAACCAGTATCTCCAGTTGGCGGAAATCATCAAGGAGAACAAAGGGAGCGGGGAGGTTCTTTTTTTCCAATTCAACCATAATGGTCCTGAACGAATCAACGAGATTCATGATTTCAAGCCGTCGAATAACAATACTCGGATCGATAATGCGCTGGCGGAGGTGATCGCCGACGATGCACCCGATATTATTTGGATATTGACGGATAATTATCAAGACGCACTAGGGTTTGGCGACCCCGGGGATATCGAAGCGTTCTATAACCGGCTATTGAGCGATGATATCAAAAAGATCAATATCTTTCCCGTATCTATCCAGTTCGATGGCAATCTGGACCTCTACTGCGACCAGCAGGGGAATCCGACGATAGGTAAACACTATTCGTTTAATTATCATGGCAAGAAAGGTTTACTGGTCTATTCCATCCTGATCAACGAGACGAAGAGCCCGGAATATGAAGCCCTGATCAACGGCGTCTCCCAACGATACGCGAGTCCGCCGATCAGCAGTCGACCGCTGCTATGCAAGCCCCTGTCCTATGATACCGTGGCCCTGGATGTCTGCAAGGCGCCGCCGGGATTTGCCCCATCTAACCTCGAGTTCGCAGAGGGGGCCCTGGTGGGGAAGGACTTCCATGAGGGGAAACCGATTGAGGCCTTCTTCTATACGCGGCTGAAATCCAATTTTCGTTATCTGCGGATCATGGATGCCGACCTGAAGGGAAAGGCAGATGATTTCATAACAGAGGGTTTTAGCAAACCCGTGGTCCAATCACGTATCGCGCCCGACAAGCTGGCCAATCCCCTGGAGCCGGGAAAAGCGCCAGAGTTCGTCTATCGAGTCAATATCGATATCGAAAAATTGAAACTGAAGAAGGATCTCCGTTCGATGGTTCACGCGGCCCTGAACGATAATGGCCAGGTCGAGGGCCGGATGTTCTTGTTCCTGGAGGTTCCGGAAGAGAGTTTCCAGTTTACGGACGAAATCCTGAACGAATACAGTACAGAAAATATATGTGATACGGGCCAAGACAATCAGAGGAAGATCTATGGCATCGGAATGCTCATTCCCAAAATGACGCCGAAGATCGTTCCGATACAGGTGAAATACACTCTGAGGCTGGAAGTCAAGTATCCTAAATGGCCCTTGGTCGTATTGGTCGCCTGTATCCTGTTTGCCGTTCTGGCGCTTTTCGGCACCTATAGGATCCTGTCGTCGATCGGCAGCGTCAAGTATGAGATCAAGATCGATGAAGGCGACCCGATCATTTTTGGGTTGGGTCCATTCATGGCAAAATCTATAAAACTCGGCGACACCATCGGTCTCAAGGTGAATAAGAAGCTCTCGAAAGCCGTGGTCGGCCAAACTACGAACGGCTACGTTTTTACCGATGAGACTACGACTCGCCTACTCGAAGATCAGGACACGTTCACCGTCTCGCGAGAGGCCGGCGATTCGTATGTCATTCGGTTTGCCCGGCTGTCGGATAAGAAGAAAAAAGACGGGGCTGAAGATGCGACGACGGATCACGCGAATGGCGATGATTATGCCGATTTTTAAGCGGTTGGAAATGACGTTCGGAGATATCTTTGAAGGAGCGAAAATGAAGCGTCACGCGACTCTGGCAATCTGTTTCTTGTCTGTGCTGGCCGCCTTCCCTGTCGTTTCGTGGGCCCAGGAATCGACCTTTGTTGTCGGCCCGCAATACGTCAGAGATGACATCGGGCCCAGCTGCAAGATGCTGGCGACAGGAAAAACGCTCAAGGCGGGAGACATCATAAAGTTCAGCGCCAGCGGAACATGGTCGTGGGACGGAGTCGCAACATGCGGGCCCGAGGGGACAGGGGTAAGCCTAGCGGACTATCCTCGGCATGGACTGACCGGGAGGGTGGGCAGTCAGATGTTCTTCATCGGCGCGGAGTACACCCTGACAGTCCGGTCCGGCGGCGAGCTTTTCTTGGGCCGGAACGACGATCAGTGCAACCCGAGCGCCGCCTATCAGGGATCGCTGCAGCTCGTTTTGATGGAGAATAGGACGGTTGAGACGGGCGGCCTCAGCACGAACGCCCGGATTCTGGTACTGCTTGGCGCCATGGTCCTCCTCTACATCCTCACCCGTTTCCTGCTGTACGAGTTCCTCATCAAAAAGGGGACCCATCCGTTCAAGGCCAAGGCCGTCTTCATTTCTTTATTCCTGCTGTTTTCTCTTTCGGTCTTTGCAGCGCTTTTCTATAGTCTCATTTCCATTATTGTTCTAATCGCCCTTGGAGTTATCTGGCTCATCTATTTCATTTTTGTTCTCTTGAAATAGGCATCATCGAAAAAGGAGTGATACATGGGAATCATCAAGATCGGGCAAAAAGGGAACCAGCTACAGGCGCCGATACAATCCTCTCTGCTGATAGGCTTGGGCGGGACAGGAAAACAGGTCCTACTGCAGCTCCGCCGAAAGTTCTTCGAGAGATACGGGATCAAGGGATTTCCCGTGATGTCCTATTTGTGGATCGACACCGATACGCAGAACATCGGCCTGGACAACCAGGAGCTCGATTATCTTCTGCAAGAGGTCATGTTGGATGAGGACGAACGGGTCGATTGCCAGGTGCCCCAGGCCCAATTCGACAACTACTTCACGATGAAGAACGCCTACAAGCACATCTGGCGATGGCTCTATCCCAGCCTGCAGGCCTACGGGGCGATCTTGAACGGCGCGGGACAGCTCCGTCCCAAAGGGCGCCTGGCGTTCTTTCACAAGTTCAGAGAGATCCGGAAAAAAATCACGGACATGGCCGCCAATGTCCGAAACGTCAACAATATTTCGTCGATGCAGAACTATTCGCGGAATGAGGTCATCTCGGACCCGATCCACGTCTACCTCGTGAGTTCTCTAGCGGGCGGGACCGGCTGCGGCATGTTCCTCGATTGCGGCTTCCTGGTGAAGCACCTTCTACCTAACGCTGATGTGAGCGGCTTTTTCCTCCTTCCCTCGGCTTTCAGCCATGATGTCCAGGATGAGATTTATGCCAACGCGTATGCGGCCCTGAAAGAGGTCGAGTTCTATAGTCTCAGAAAGGATTTCCTGGTTGCCGGCGAGGCCAAGGGCGATCAGGCAAAGGGCTCCTACCATGATTTCGATGTCGAATGGGAACCCGGTGTTCCCGAATCCCCGATCATGGGGCCGCCGTTCAACACCTGCTATCTTGTCGACAACAAGACGGAACTGGGCGCGTCCTTCAGCCCGGACGACAAGATCGAGATCTGTGACATGATCGCCGAGAACATTTTTATGGATTTCGTCGGCAGCTCGGCATTCGGCCCGATGAAAAGGTCCATCCGGTCGAACCTCGAGCAGAATCTGATTAACTACTATGACTATCAATACGCGGACGAGGCAGGGAAAATCGTTTATAACGATACCTACTCCCTGAGATATTCCGCTTTTGGGCTATCAAGGATCTATATCCCGGTCTACCGGATCCGGAACGCTTGCACCTACAAGCTGGGCATTGACCTGACAGATTTCTGGCTGAGAAAGAACCCCCCGCCGGGGGATCTCCGGTCCCGGGTCGAGCAGGAGGTGATGAAGACCATCGGCGCCCCCTCCAACCAGGCGGTACTAGATAAACTTGGGATCTCGGATTCGGCGAAGACTAAGATCGAAGATGTCATCGGAAACTGGGTCACGGGTGAAAAACGGAAGAACCTGGACCGGACCAAGGTCATCTCCGCCCAGTTCTACAAGAAAATGTCCGAGGACAGGGCGGAATTCCTCAAAAAGAATTTCAGGCGGCCGGGTGAGAATCCGAAGGAATGGGGCGACTTTGTCGTTCGGATCCTCCACCACAACTGCGACTCTCTGGTCGCCGAGCTCAAGGCGAACCTCCTCATGGAGGTCAACCGGTGGCTTGATCGATATGATATCCGGTCCGAGTGTGCCGTCAAGTACCTCGAGGCCGTCCACAAGATCTTAAAAGATTCGCAAGACAAGAGCCGGAAACTGCGGGCAGCCCATGACGAAAAAGGGAGGTTGTCGGGGGGGCTTGAATTCAAGATCAAGGGCACGGAAGAACTGGTCAACAAGAAATTCGAGATCCTGAGCGAGGTGGAGAGCACGTTTAAACGCTGGCTGAGAAAATCCACGCTGCGAACACTCATCAACCAGGCTTACGACCTGCAGAAGGATCATTTTAACCAGCTTCGACAGATCCTGATCCTTGAGACCGCGGATCGGGTCTATCAAAATCTGATGGATTACATAGGCGCGGAAAGCAGGATTGAAACCAAGAACGGCGAGATCAGGACGGAGCGCTCGGGATTGATCAAGGAGTTGCGCGATCTGGAATCGATCTTGAGCAAGCAGCTCAAACCGAGCTTGGAGCGCAAGTTCCAAAGCTACAATCGTGTCGTCCAGGAAAAGCTTAACGAGAACCTCTATGCACAGGATATGTTCAAGAAATATTACAAGTTCGAAAGTCAGGAAATCGAAGAGCGCGGCGAATTGAATATGCGGGTCGCCGAAAAGATTGAAGAGGGCCTGTTTCAAAAAATGGATACCAGCCTCTTTGGCCTGTTGAAGAGGTTTCGGGAAGAGGGGGTGCCGCACGTTGAGGAGGAGATCGTCAAGTTCTGCAGCGAGAAATTTGACGACATCATCGTTCAGGAAGAAGCCCTGCAGCGGTTTTATGAACAATATGCCGATCCGGCCGAGAGGAAGGTTCACTTCAATCGAGAGGTCCAGCACGGCTCGGCTTGGATGAAGAAGGGGACTCATTTTATGGGGGTCGGGGGAGTGGGATCGTTCGAGTCCAACGTCGAAAAAGTCGTCAGTATCGGTCTCTATAACGGAAAACATTCCAACTACGATGAGTTCAAGAAGAACATCCTCAACGCCGGGATGCCGGCTACCTCCAACATTGGTTTTCCAAACGTCGATAAAGATGAGATCATCATCTATTCCGAGTGGGCCGGTCTGCCGCTCATGTACATTTCAGGGCTGGATGAGTACAAGAGGCAGGCCTATATCCCGTGGTCTACGCAGAACCGGGAGCTTCACATCGACTGCCATGATGACAAGTATGCCGATATCCTGATCAAGCATCCGAGCGACTTGTCCCTCTACTTGGAGTCCCATAAAACCTTACTTATTGGCTCTATGCTGCGGGTCGTTGAAGTGGAAGAGGTCAGTGGCATGCACCATTTCAAGTTCGTGGACAGGTCCATTCCGGGAGTCGTCAATGAAGTGCCGTTGGGTAAGGAATATGTGGCCATTGAAACGCTCAAAAAAGAATCCTCGCTGAGGGCCAAGTTCCGGGACCAAATTAACAAGATAGAGCTCGGCCTGAACGTGAACAAACTCTTGGAATACTTCACGCTCCTAACTTACTATTATCAGAGCATTTTCCCGCTAAAATACAAATACGCCGGCGCGGCCCCCATCCAAATACAGAGCCTGGAAAACCGCGTTCTCGCCGAAAAGGTCCATGAAGTCATCGGCAAGCTCCACGACCGCGAACTATCCGACGACCAGATCTCTCAATCACGCAATAACCTGATGAACAACCTCGACAGCTTTTCGAGAGCCGTCGGAACTTCCGGGAGACGGGTGCTCAAGACATAGAAACGATGACGAATGAGATGCGAGCGGTGTAGTTGGGAGCTCAAAGAAGGCGACGCCTTCTGCAGCGGCTGCGGCCGGTCGTTGCTTGGTTTTGTCCTCTCGTGCGCCGACAAGAAGATCTACTGGTACCAGGGCATTGCTGACCAGACGTTTCCTCTGGAGATCATCAACAGCGGGCACGGGCCTATCAACGACATCGCCCTGGATATAGACAGAGACTGGGTCTCCTTAAAGGAAAAGATCTTCCCTTTGGACAGTCTTTCCCCCGGCGGAAGAACGAAGCTGACTGTCACGGTCGAACCCTCCTTCGCTCCGTCGGACCTGGAGAGGGCTCGCTTGACCTTCACTTCAGCCAACGCCGGGATCCAGGTCGTTGAGCTAAGCCTGTTGCCATTCCCGGACGTCGAGGTTCTATTCGCGGATCAGGAAGGGGACACGCTGTTCCTGGCCAGCAGAGAAAAAGAGAACCTGAGGGTGATCAAGGGCGAGCTCACACTCCGCAACGATACGGAAGTCGGGATCGAGGACGCTTATTCCAAGTGCGATTTCGTCAAAAAGGTCGAGCTCGGTGAGCCGAGGCGGTTGTCCTCAAAGACCAGGAAATTGCCCCTGGCACTGACCCTGGATCTCTCCGGCATACCGTCGAAAATCGAGCACCACACGTCCTTCCATTTGAAATTCAACGATATCGCGGACGACCGGCTGTTTATCTTCTATGTTCGCTTCGCCCATCCCCCCAAGCTTCAGATCCTGAGGATGAACCAAGTTCTCTCGGGCGCTTACAGGACGAAGTGCGTCGAGAAGATCCCCGAGAAGATCGATGACCTGGAAATTAAGAACGCGGGGGAAATCCCCCTGCGCATCGATAAGGTCGAATCCACAGGCGACCTGCTTAGGTTGGGGGGATCTGAGTGTCCTCCATGGGAGATTCAGCAGAACGAAGAATATGCCCTGCCACTGACGGTTTCTTCGGATCGGCGCGAAGCCGGCTCCTATAAGGAATCTCTCATCATCTTTTCGAACTCAGAAAACGCGGAATACCGCCTGGATTTCATCATCGAAATCGAAAAGATCCCGGTCTTCAAAGAATATGTGGCCATCGATTTCGGTACCACCCATTCTTGTGCCTGTTATTACGATGAAAGGGCCCAGGACGTCCAGACGATCCCGCTCAAGGATTATCGAAGCCAAGACAAGGCGATCCTGCCTTCGGCCATTCAGTATCTCGAGATCAACGACAACAGAGCCACGGATACAGTCGTCGGCGAAACGGCCAAACAGAATTCATTTGATCCCCAGTTGCAGCAGAGCACCGTCATGTCTATCAAAAGAAAGCTCGGGAGTAGCAAGCCCATCAAGGTGATCGCCGCTAAGAACCGGGAAGAAGGGACCTGGGTGCCTGAAGAGATCGTTTCCCACATCGTCGGGCACGTGTTCGAAAAGACGCAGGCGTATATCCGGAAAACGATCGATCGACTGATCGTGACCCATCCTTCCAAGTTCGGCCCCCATCAAGTCCGCGCGCTGATCCGGGCGTTCGAGTTGTTGGGCGTCGACGCGGAAAAAATCCAGAGGATCCAGGAGCCGATTGCCGCGGCCATTGATTTCATCGTGAAGAATCCGCACAACGAAAACTACGACCTCATGGTGTTTGATTTTGGGGGTGGCACGGTCGATATCACGCTCCTTCGTGTGGAGGATCGATTGGACAGGGGGATCCGAACGGTCAACATCCGCACGCGGGCCCGGGAGGGGGATAATCATTTTGGAGGCGATGACATCACCGAAGCGTTAATGGGCATTTTGATAGAAAAAGCTCAAAAGAACGGGAACGGCTCGCTGCCCTTAGAAGCCGATCCCATGAAGTTCACCGCTGACGAGGAAACGAAGGTCATCACCAACCGCCTGGAATTATTCAAGCATTCGGATCAGATGAAGATACGGTTGTCCCGGGACGACCGGGTCGAAAGTCAGATCCTTTTGAATTTCCTGGAAAGCGGGGAATTTAAGCAGAAAATGGTCGCTCTGTCCGTCTCCCGGGAGGAGCTTGAAAATAGGATCCAGGGCCGTATCACCGATCTCATCGACCGGATGAAAAAAATGCTCGGGATCATCTCCGATGCAAATCTCAAGTTCCTGCTGCTGTCGGGAAAATCCTCGCAGATTCCGTTGGTGAAAAGTCTCCTTGAGGAAAAATTCGGAAAGGACGTCATCGCCTTTCCTAAGGATCTCAAGGAATGCGTTTCGATCGGTGCGCTGGAGTATATCCGGATCAAGACGACGCCCGGCAAGATCAAGATCAATATATACGAAGAGGAATGCACCGTTACCAATTATGGTTACATCGCCCAGGATATCTACGGGAAGAGCTGTTTCCAGGTGGTCATCCCTGAAGGAAGTCGACTCCCTAGTGCGGAGATCGAGTTGACAGAAGAGATAGGCATGGAGAGGGGAGTTCCACGTCAATTTAAGATGGTCGAAGGCTCAAATACGGCCAGGGTCAGCGACCTGCGAACGATTGCCGTTAATTTCTTGGATGCCCCGCCTTCGGCCACGGATGAAGAATTGAGGAAATCGAAGTTCTATATGCAGATGAACGATGCCCAAAGCATCAGACTCTTTTCTAGGATCGGAAACCGGGAACCGGTGGAATCCAAATTCATGATCGAAGACGAGTGACGGTGGCGGACTACATCATCGACCTATCGGGCAAAAGCATCCGAGTGGCGCGATACCTCCGGGATAAGCACGACTTTCAGATCCTGGACCGATTCCCATCCCTCGTCGGCTATGAGAAAAAGGGCGAGGATTTCTATGAAGTGGTCGGCTCGGCCTCTGATAAGTTGGAGGATAGGGACCGGGCCAATATCAGCCTTTTCGACAATCTCATCAGATACGCGTCCTCTTTCGACGAGACCGGGGGGAATAAGGAGACAATCCCTAGACTGATCTCTCTCTTGCTGAATAAGGTTCGAAAAATAATCCCCAGCGGCTTGAACCAGAAGGACAGCGTTGTCGTGGTCCTGCCAATCAACGCTTCCGCGGAAGTCGCTGCGGAGATGAGGAAGTCCCCGCGGTACAGCGACTACCCGAATCTGGTCATCGTTAATGATCTGGAGAGCACGTTCAGCTATTGCTACCACAAGGCGATCAACAGGATCGAACTGAAGGACTGGATCCAGCACAAAAAAGAAATCAAGATCTATTTCTTTGATTTTATCAAGAACGACCTGAATTATTATGTGGCCTGTTGTTCGATGAAGAACGGCCAGCCGTCGGTTGTTATCGAAAAGGCCCGGGTGCTCCCGGCTTTTTCGAGTTCTCCGAACGAGGCGACCAAAGGCGGTCGTTGGGACGACGACGTGATGGCCGGGCTCGCCGAAGATCTCGACCAAGTGCTTTTTGTTTTCTTTAAGAGATATCTCGATCAGCCGAGCCTCGATTCCAAGAGCTATATATTGGGCCGTTTGGCGAAGTTCGCGGAACCGCTCCTCGGCAAGCGGATCCGGGAAATCAAGTTGCCCGATAACCACCAGGTCGAGAGTATTGATCTCTACGGGGCGATGAGCCACAGGGAGTCTGCCATCAATTTCCAGTATGACATGTGCCTGGGGCTGAGAACGGACGGGGATTTCTTCCGGGAGATCGTGCCCAAACGCGTCCCCGTGTTCCCTAACCTTTACCGAAAAGCTTTCAAGCTCGATGCCCGACAGACTTCGGTCAACGTCGATTTTTTTGTCGGGACCGGCAACGCGCTCGAGGATGGCTGGCTCCTTAAGAGAGTTAACATAAATTTTGGCAAGCTCGGCTTGATGGTATCCGAGGTGCGCCAATTGGAACTGGTTGCTTCGATCTGTGTCGAATCCCAGACGAGCGGGAGGGTCTGGATCGAGAACATTAATCCGGACGTTAAGAATGGAGAGATCCGTCGAGTGTCCGACGAAATCTCATTCGAGCTTCCTTTTAGTCTATATTCGAGGGGTGAATAATGGAATCCTTCAGGCGCCGCGGTTGGATGATCTTAGGTTTATTTGTTGTGCTTTTGGTTGGGAGCGACCAAATCCAGGGCCGCCAGGGTGATCCTAGTGCAAATCCGGAGAGTCGCGTCAGCGCTCCACAGGCGAAAGCTCCACCGACCCCTGGTATCCCTGAAGCTGCCCCTCGTGAGACTCCGGGATCCAAGAGAGACAAGGACGGCATTGCGCTCCAGAATCCGCCCGTCGCGCCGGCCGAGCCCGGCGGGGCCGAGCCCAACCCCAACGACAATGTCACCACGCCCGGCGAAGCGGCGCCATCCAAAAGCCCTGGAATCCGAAATACTCTTCCCATTATTCTTTTTGTGATATCGGTGTTAATAACGGTGGGATTATTCGGCTTAATATTCATGAGATTGTCCCCCCTCACAAGAACGGTTTCTTCCTTGAAGAGAATGAACAGGCTCCGCCCGGAGCCCGGATATGCTGAAAGCCTTGGCCACGTGGGGCCGATTGACGAGAAGAGCCGGTCCGAAGAGGGGCCCTCCCAAGAGGACCTGGACAACATGAAGCATTCGCTGGAAAGCTCTGTTGAAGACAAGTTCAATAGAATGAACGCGGCGCTACAGATGGTTATGGACTCCCAGAAGACCCTCAAGCTAAAAGCCGACATGGCGGCTGCCGAACTCGATAAAATCGCTGCGCTGGACCAATCCGTTGTCATTTTGCGCGACGAACAACGAGGGAAGTATTCTGAACTCAGGAACATCATCGCCGAACTGGAAAAGGAAGTATTTTCCGAAATAAAACGGCCTATTCCCGCCGAAGAATCGAGGCCGGTGGCCGAGGGTTATCCAAGCCGTGCGGACGAGGATGTTGCCCGTCAGTTATATGAGCCGAAGAATATCAACCCCTACACGCTGCAGATCGCGAAGCTAACCGAGAAATATTGGGCTGAGATCGGCGGCGACGTGGAGAGCCTTGAGAAAAGTGAAGTTTCGAGATTCATGGTATGGTTCAATGGTTTACTCGAAGGACTTGATCGATTGGAGATTTCGGGAGAGGCCGGCGATCGCAGCAGATGCATCGAGGAGAGAATATTTCCCCTGATCGACGCGATCGATGGTTTTTTCCGGGGATCGGAAATATCGGCAAGTCATCCAGGGATCATCAGGGAGTTCGACAATTACCTGCACCGGGTGCTGGATCTCTATGGCATCGAGGAGGTCAGGGTGGAAGTCCTTGAGGACACGTTTGATGGAGAGCAGCATCAGCTCGTGAAGACGGTCACCCAGTCGGGGTATCCTTTAGGGACGATCATTGAAATCCAAAAACGGGGTTTTTCGTTCGAGGGCTCGATCCTAAGGAAGCCCTGGGTCGTTCAGGGCACCAGCTAGGCCGGCCACTCATTTCTCGCCTTTTTCCAATTTGACGTTGTCGTGGATCTTATTGATTTCCGAGACGCGGCCTGACGAACTATCGTAAGTAAAAACTTGCCACCAGCGACCGAAGCCGGCAGCCGGGATCTGGAACCGTTTCACCTGGCCGTTCCTGGCATAGACATTCACCTCCGCTTCGGATGTCTTGAAGTCCGACTCGCCGGAATAATTGTAGACGTAATAGTTGTATTGAGCCCCCGCCGTCCGGGTCAGCGTCAGCGTTTCCGGGCCGAAGGAATCAGTGTCATCGATATCGAGCCAGGCGTTAGGGGGCAGGCTCTTGTTTCCCTTTCTTTTGTAGAAGACATGTTCCTTGGTTTGTGTATTGAAAAGATGGGAGTCGAGGTCACGCGGCCTTTCTCCCCAGACAAGAACGATGCGCAGCGTTTCCCCGTTTGTCAGTTCCGGAGACAAGGCAAAGATCTCCTTTTTAATTTCCGCCTTACCAATACGCACGCTCTTGACAAGTGGAAAGTATCCGGACGAGGACAGGCGGAAAGTCGCGTTGCCCGGTGGGATTTTCTTCAGGCGGAACCGGCCGGTATTCGATATGGACAGGCCAGTATCCGCGACCTGCACGGAAACATTCTGGTCTGTGATAAATTGTGCGGTGACGGCGTTCTTGATCTCTCCGTCGACAATCCCATAGTTTGGGACCAAAGAGATCGTCCAGGTGGTGAATTTCTTGCTCTCGACCGATAGCGAGAGCGTCTGCGCTTCATAATCCTCTCCCGATACGGTCAAGGTCCGTTCTCCGGGCGGGGTTCGCAAGAAGAAGGTCCCGTCCACCCCGATCCTCACGCCGGGGCCTGCGCCATCCTCGACAAAGACGGTTTCCCCAGCCAAGGGCTCTTTGGTCAGGCTGTTCAGAACAGTTCCGACGATATATCCGTCGGGCGGTCGGACTATGAAAAAAAGGTAAATGCCGATCCCGGCGGCATAAAGAAGCCCCAGGATGACCTTAATGCCGGTCGAAATCCCGGTCGATGCGGTGGAGGTTGTCATATCTGTCCCCCGTTTAAGTTCGACTCGAGGTCCAACGTGAACGACCTATCAAGCGGAAGTATTTTAATAATAATCTTCCTCGGAATCAAACCTAAGGGAAAGAATCTTCCGCTCGTAAGCGATCTCGGCCGAATTTGAGAATCTAAGAAGCTTCCCGCAGGATCGATCAGAAGAGAAGGAATCTCCATTGACTAGAAATCGTATTCGCCTTCATCCGATTCCGCGGACTCCCTTTCAGTACGCTCGTCGGCATCGCCATCTTGCGATGCGGGGAGTTGCCTATCCAGGATCAGGAATCCCCCCTTGTTAACGGCAGGCCTTTCTTCTAAGAGTTCACTGCTCGTTTGTTTTTCCTGGTTGATCTGCGCTGCGGCCGTCCTATCGCCCGTGCCTTCTGTTTCAATCTCCGGCCTCACGCTTTTGGTAGGTTTCGGGGCCTCCTTTTCTTTGCTCATTTCTACCCGTCGGTACTGGACAACCACGCCTGCGATCCCCAGAAGGATCCAAAGCACGATAGTCAATCCTAGACGAGCCGGCACCCGAAACACGCCATTAAAGTTCCCGATGGCGATGGCCCGATAAGGGTGAGGCTCCACGAAGTAGAAGACTCCGGTGATGATAGTCCAGGACCCAACGAAAGAGGTCGAAACGATGATCACGAACTTCTGCAGGATGACAGCCAGGATGCCGCCGATGATGGCTAGGATCATGATCAATTCGACCGGTGGAGAGCCCGAACCCGAGGCTTGAAAGAATAACACGCCCAGGAGGGCTCCTGTGCCCGCGCCAAGCAAGAATGTGCCCACAAAATAGAGGACGACGAATAGCGCGGCGCCGACGGCGCCTGCTAGAAGGGCCGCGATCAAGGTCGATCCCCCCTCTCCACCGGAAGAGCCGTATGCCAGCGCTCCGCCAAGAGCGGCGCCTATCGCAAAGCCGAGAATCCCAAGGACGATCTTGAATATCTTGTAGCCCAAGAAACAATAGAAGAGGCCCAGGACGATGGACAGGGCGATGAGCGCGTCGAAAGTCTCCTTAGCGATAGTCACCCGAGGAACCTCCGTCGGTCTTCAGCCCGAGCAAGCATAGGGCAACGCGGGTTCCCCTGGGAAAGCGTTGGCGTCCCCATGTTCATTTGCCTCGGCTTCATGTTGTGCAAACAAAAATCCAATGTCAACGGATCGTGAAGCTGGGCTTCCCCTAAAATATCCTGCTCTGTGAACAGCCGATTCGGGTCGTGATAAGCCGAAGAGGTGTGTGCGCCGCCAACCGTCAGTTGATACCGACATACTAGGCTCTTCATGCCTTTAGTTTTGCCGCCGCGTTCGCCTCTTCCTCAAGTTCCTTCAGCTGCTTGAGGAGAACGTATCCGGGATCCGAGCCCTTCAAGAGCTCCTTCGCTTGCTTGAGCGCCAGTCGGGCTTTGCTCACGTCCTTCTTGCCGAGGCTGGCTCGGGCGAGATTCAGATAAGTTTGAGGATAATGACTGTTGCTTTCTTCGGCTTTGGCCAGGAGTTTTTCAGCCAAATCCCACTCGCGAGACCCCCCCGAATTGAGCAGGAGGGACGCGTACTGGTTAAAGAAGTATGCCGAATTGAGTATCGAACTCCAATAGCCGAGCTTGCTTTCGTTCTGCAGGATATCCTCGCTCAGCCTCAATAACTCATTAGGATTATTAGTCAGGGACGCGCGGAGTGCCTGGAGATGGACCGAGTACTTGAGAATTCTCTGATAATTGACGTCAAAATTAACTTTGTGACGGGTCACCTTGGATTCCAGTTTCTTGATGCTGAGTTCAAGAACTCCCTGCTTGCTCTCGTTAAAAGCGATCAATCCTTCCAGCCAGATGGGGAGGTTGGCGCCATCTTTGAGATCATCGTCGTATTCGGGGGAAGAATAGAATTGTCTGGCTTTATCAATAAGAGTCCTGGATTTTGCGTTATCGCCTCCTAGATACTCGGCAAAACCTTGCCAAAACATCGAGTTTACCTTTGTAACCTCTTTCTCGGTAAGTTCAATGTTCTTCGACCAGTTCTTTATCGCTTCCTCAATTTTTCCCAACAAGAGGAGGTTCGAGGCCATATTGCTGTACAGGAAATCTTCCTGCTTGACCTCCAAACCCTTTCGGCACGCCTCAATGGCGTCTTCGTATCTCCCCGCGAACATGTAGCCCGAGGCCAGACTGTCATAGGAGTTGGACGACCTGTCCAGTGCAACGTATTCAGTGAATTCCTTCTCGGCGCTGGAATGATCGCCCTTCCAGGCATAGCAATATCCGGCATGATTATGAGCGATGTTAAAATTGTATTCTAGATCAAGGGCCTCCCGATAGTATTTCAGGGCCTTATCGGCATCGCCATAATGAAAATAGGATTCGGCCATATAGTAAAAGTACTTCTTCTCTGTTGGAAACAGGCCGGCAAGCTTGTCGAGAAGACCTCGTTCTTCATAAGGCTTCGCCTGGAGCCGTTTTTCGAGGGCCTCACAAAGGAGCCTATCGGTTGGAATGAGATTGTCAGAGCCTTTTTTCAGCTCGGCGATCAGCCGAGCCGCCTCATTGTCTTGACTATCCCAAATCAAGACTTCCGCCAAGCCCAGCTTAGCAAGTGCGAATGTGGGATCGATACCGATCGCCTTCCTGAAACTCCGTATTGCATCCTGTGTTTCTATCTTATCCCACTTGGCTCGAGCTTCATAATATGCCTCGGAGGCATCCCACATTGCCGTAAATACCGCCCTTGCGCTTTTATCATCGGTCAGACGGGCGATTTGCCCCCCGGATTCATCGAACAGGAAGAGAGGAAGCTTTACGATTGCTGCGTCCAAAAGCCCAGAATGCCCGGAACAGTGCATCTCCGTTTTCTTTATTCTTCCCTTATCATTGAAGATTACATTGACATCGTAGCCGCCATCATGGGCGTCGACTGCTCCGCTGATAACGAACTCCGAATGCTCCTTTTTTGCTTTCTTAGACAAGGGAACGATACTTATGGTGAGCTTTGAGGCATCCATAGCGAGAAGGGACCTTTGTAGCAGATACTCGACAATGCCCTTCGGCAGGTCAACGCGCTTGTCGTAGGAGAATTCATTGATGACGATTTTGCCCTTTTCATAATCCGTCGACGAGCTTTTCTGGACAAGTTTCCAGCCGCCGATCACAAACCCGATAATCAGGACCGGGACAAGGACCCATTTCAGACTCGACCAGACCGACCACGCGGGCCTCTTCTCCGGACGGTGGGACGCGACCTTGGCGGTGATTCGGTGATCAGGATGGTCGATATGATCAAACGCGATGTTCAGGCTTTCCGCACTGGAAGAACGCACTTGGTCATTCTTGTCCAATGCCTTGTAGAGGATGGCTTTCAGGTCGCCGTGATCATCCAAGTATCGAGATGGTTTGATAGGATTCGAGAGAATAGCGTCAGCAACCTGCTTTTCATTCTCCCCAGAAAACGGAATCTGACCCGTAAAGAGTTCATAGATGAGGGCCCCCAGAGAGAAGACATCGGATTGAAGCGAAAGCCCTTCGCCCCTGATGTGCTCGGGAGAGGAATAGGTGCTCTTTTGGTCGAACGCCAGACCCTTGCCGATATCGTATCTCAGGTTCTTGATGAACCCAATGCCACCCACCTTGACACTGCCATCGTCCTCGACGAACACCTTGTCGGGACGGATGTTCCCATGAATGTAATTTTTTCTGTGGAGAAGGCTTATGGCCGAGAGGAGGTTCTTGGCAATCGCGTAGGTCTTGCGGAAATCGAAGAATATGTATTCTGGACGAAGATCCTCGAGCGTTGTTCCTCGTGTATATTCCGTCACGATGAAGTTGAAATTGTCGGCGCGGTGGACCTCCAGAGTGTTAAGGAGCGATGCGCTCCTGATGCTTGCGGTGTCCGGGCTGTCGGCTTGGGCCTCCTGGAGTCTCTGATCGATCTCGATGAAGACGTCCCTGTTTCGTTCCTTATCGAATCCCTTGAATATGTCTCCGATGGTTCCGGAACGGACCCTGCGGACGATGTGATATTGGGGATTCAGGGCTTCGAAACGGGCGAGCATGCGGATCTGATCGACCTGCTCGTCTGGAAAACCAAGCGACTGGGCCTGGGCGTATAAGGCCTCTTCCTCCTTAGGCGTCAGGACGCTGTCTCGGAGGAATACTTTACATAATTCAATGAGTTTCTCTTCGCGCGTTGTCAGCTCGTTGAGACGAAGAGACTTGGATTTGGTCCATTCACCGTTTTCCTTATAAATGAGTTTCTGGAATGTCCACGACTCGATCAGCTCATCGAGCCGGGACGGCGTTTCCCGCGCCAGCCCAATGACCCGTTCCGCATCATCACCTGAAAAAAGGATTCTTCCAAACTTATCTTTCTGATATCTCTCAAAATAAGAAGCATCCAGCAATTTCGCCTTTATGGTATTGACCGTGCCCTCCTTGATCAGGTCCCAGAGGGAGGAATCGATGGCATGATTCCCGGTCAGTTCATCCGTGGAGTATTCGAGCACCATCAGCCCCCAGAAAGAAGCCGATTCCCTTAGAAGATGCCCGAGTAGCTGGCATGAGCTCCGGTCCATCCACTGGGCATTTCCTATGGCCACCAAAAGCGGCTTTTTCCGGCTGTGGCGCTCGATCGCCCGCGTAAATTGCCTGAAGAGTTTAAGCTCTTTCTCACGGACGATGTCCTCTTTCTCCCCCGATTGCTTGATCTCGTTCGCGAGTTCCTTCAATTCGTCGATGGGATCGAGGACGGAGACAATGGACAAAACGAGTCTAAGTAATCGATGGAATATCGAAAAGAGTCGCCGTCGCCTCTTCATAATCCTTTCTAATTCGGCAAAGGCCTTATAGGGAGACTCGGACTCCTGGTCCTGATTTTCGTATGCGACTCGGCAGATGTCTTTGCGACAGAGTTTTTGACTTATCAGACCGAGGGTTCGATCGGCGAGTACGCGATTAAAGATCAACTCCGTCAGCGCCTGGTGGCCGCTTCCCTTCTTGCCGTAAACAACCAGGGCCCTAAAAGATTTTTCTCTCAGGGCTTCTTCAAGGGAAGGCATCTTCTGGGAGATTTCGTCGTCTTGGATTTTGTTCATGATTCTCCACCCCACGCAGTTCTTGGAAATTCTTGCCTCAGGATTGGTTCAAGTCCTGTCCGAGCTACACAACAATCGCGCAGAAACGATAACATCAAAGTACGCGGATTGTCAATGAATTGTTCTTTGGTCACGCTGCTTCATCGCGGGACCGATCACACTCTTCGGCTGCCAAATGGCCGAGCCCTAAATTAGGTGAAATGTGACGCCCGCTGGGTGATCCGACGATCCCGGCCACCCATTCCGAGAGAAGGTGCCCACCCTCAGAGCGTAACGACGCTAGGCGCATGTCATGTACCAAAGAGTGCCCATCTGCGCCCCCGAATCTTCTGCCTTTTCTGCCGTAATTCAGACGAGGACCCCAATGGTGGCCGCTCTCCCCTTGGAACAATGGCCGGCTTCGCTCGGAATGGCGGCCGCTTTCGGTCGGAATACCCGGCCGGAATCGCTTGGAAAACGCACCCGCGGCCGCAGCGAGACCCTCTAAACCGGGGGGCCGTTATCAATGAGAATGCTAGAGGTTCAGCATGGGTGGGGGGCAGCTGTTATGTGGGAAACAGGCCTTTGAACAGAATCCTGCATTATAGAGGCGAATGTTCGGCCCCAATGAATCTATCTATGCTAACGAACCCAACGCCGCTCACCCCCGTGTGAACGTTGTGTATTATGGCCATATTCCGGTAAGAGATCCGGCACAAGTCTTCCCTCTCTGTGATGCTTCTCGTCATAGAGCCGGATAGTCATTGACCTGGCCCCTCTTATCTTGCTATAGTGACTCCGGCTTAGGGAGAGACGGAGTGCCTTGTTCGTACAGCAGTTCTTGATGGGGGCAGTTTCCAGATCGCCGCATCCCGAGAGAAGACCATGACGACCGAGAACAAGAAGATCCAGAACATTAGCGAATTTTACAATGAGATTGATGACCTCTTGCGCGAAGCCGAGGCCGGACAACCGCAGCCCGAGCCGGTAAAGCCTGTGGTCGAAACACCCGGAAGTCCGGTCCTCGAAGGGCGGAAAACCGAAGTGGTGAAGGCGCCCAAAGCAGAAAAGAAAAAGGGACCGGTGCTGGACGATGCTGAAAAAAAGAAGAGGGCCAACAAGGGCATCAACACGCTAATTGAAATGGGATCTTATGAGAAGGCTCTCGAACTTCTTGAACGTGGCTTCGACCTCCTGGACGATTTTTCCGTCGAGGAGATGGGCAAACTCCGGAATTGGATTCGGCTGTCGGAGGATGTCGAGCGTTATATCGATCAGGGCCACCTGGAATCCGCCATCAGTACGCTGGAAAAGCTCATCCGCGACGTGCCTTCCGGTGCCGGGAAGCAGCGCCTGGGCGTCCAGCTCGAATCTATTGTTAAGAACCGGGACAAAGAAATCAAAGTTCTTCGGGGCAGGCTCATTGAAGCGGAAACGAGCTCGGATAAGGTGCAAATTCTGACTCAGCTCATAAAGATCGTGCCTTCCGAGGCAGCGGAAGAACTGGCCCGCGAAAAGGAAAAGGTTCTGAAAGACGCCATTAGGCGAAGAGCGAGGACATGGGCGGTCATTCTCGCATCGGTAATTATTTTATCTGCGGCCGTTATCCTAGTGACTTTTGTAATTCCCGGGATCAGTTTCAAAAAAAAGATCAGCCGGATCGAGGAGGCTTTAAAAAAAAATCCCGACGAAGCTTTGGCCTTAGTTAAGGAGCTCCAGCGAGGGCGAGACTCGGATTCGATCCGGGAATTGAGAGAACGGGCGGAAAATTCGGCGCGGGAAAAAGCGTGCCGGACATTAATGCGGCAGGCCGAAGAACTGGCCCGTAACAACCAATTCGACCAAGCCTTCGAAATATATGGGAGAATCCGGGAAGAGGTCTTTCGGGGTATGCCAGTTCCGGGATTTTTCAAGGACGGCGAAAAGAAGCTCTATCAGGACGCCTCCGCCTATTATTCCCGACAGGGCGATGAAGAAACCCGTTTGTTGGAAAAGTTCCTTTTGTACGACTTGGCGGCAAATTCCATGGCGACGAGCGATATTCGGCAAAAAAGAAATAACTTTCTGGCGGACAACAGCGGCCCCATCCTGGAAGCTCTCCTGCAAAGGGCAGGGACCACGACTGACTGTCCGGAATCTAAACGACTTGTTAAGTTGTGCAAAGAGATCCGGATGTCAGATCCCCGTGTGCTCCGCTTACAAGAAGAGATCTACAGAAGATGTCGGTAACGTACATCGACCGCATTCTTTCAAAATCACCGGACTTTAGCGAGAGAGAGCGCAAAGGCGCTCGTGTTGAATTCAGGGAAAGGAAATCGCGATGAAAAGAGCTGCTATAGTTCTGTTCGCCATCTGTTCGAGCGCTGTTCTTTTCGGCGACAGCAGATCGGATTGTCTTTCGACGGCCCAAAAAAGCGCTCAAGTCCTTTTAGATAAGGATTATTCTTTTTCGAGAAAAGCCAGGGATGTTAAAGGCATTGTCGTAGGAATCGTGTCCTCGCTGGAGGCTTGTGGGTTCAATGAAGAAGAGCTCAGGGCGCTGCGTGCCCTCCAGTTAAAGATCGTCCGTGAAGTCGAGGTCAAGGCAAGGAATAATGAGATCCTCCCGAGCTCCTATTACGCGGCGGAAATTCAAAAGCGGCTCATGGCCCTAGGCCAGGCAGGCAAGGCCAACGGGAACACCAAGGTAGATAGCCCAGAAGGATACGTGCGGGAGAACGCAACGGATGGAGAAGGGTTGCTGCGAGAGTCGATCCTGACTTTCCCCGTGGATGGCTTCGTCGTCAAAGAGAAACTCGATTTGAGCGAAAACATGAGTCTGATAGAAGTTCGAGAGATCAGAACGGATCTCAAAACGCTGGAACGGAGAATCGTCAATCTTAGCACGGCCGCCAGTTCTTATCAGATGGTCTTCATCACCATGATTATGGTCTTGACCGCCGTAACGGCGATTGTCGTGGTCATGTTGTTCATCGTGAGGGGCCAAAAAAAAAGAATCGAGCATCTCGCCCTGAAACTGCGAGCGCTGGACAGATCGGTCAGTAAAACCTAGGGATCCGAAGGGGGCTAGATCTGCATAAGGAGCTAGGGGAGGGAACATGAAAAATAGAATCATCATCCTTCTGTCTGTCGCTGCGATCGTTCTGGTCTCTCTGGCCGCGTTTCTATTCATCTGGAACGGTAGTCGGAAAGGAAATAAGCAGCTTTATGCTAGAATCCTCGGCAAATGCGAAGAGGGTGGCCAATCCCACACCCTTATTCCTGATATCGAGCACCTTCTTTCTCGTCCGTTCCTGCAAGAGAATATCGCGAATAACGCCAATATTCTTGCCGCAAGCATTTTTCGCAAAATCAAAGAATACGACCGGGCCGACCGATCCCTAAAGGACGTCAAGTTGGTAAGCGGCGTAAACGATATCCAGGACCACATTTATTACATGTGGGGGATGAACCAATGGGAATGGTTTGGGGAAAGCAAAGATACGGCGCGACTGGAGGAGGCGAAAACCTATTTTCGAAGGGTTGTTGATAGCAAAGAATCGCCTTTCAACCGTAATGCTCTCCTGTGGTGGATAAAATCCTGCTTCTACTCAAATGATTTTTCATTTGCCGATTCTGTCCCAACGGACTTCGGCACGGAAATTGCACAGTTCAGCAGGCAGGATCTTCCAGAATATTTCTACATCATGGCCAAAGCCAATCTCCATAACAATATGAGAAAAGAGGGGGTTGAACAGCTCATTACCCTGTGGAAGAACCATCCTGAATCTGAATGGATGGATAAGGCCGAAGGACTCTTGACCGAGCTTGGCGAGTCCTCGGCGATCCGATACCCGAAATTATCGGCCGGAGAGCTTCTTGACATCTATGATCGGATGTTCGAGATGCGATCCGGTGATAAAAAGAAGCTGAACTATATAAGAGACCATCTGGCTGATTTTGCCCGGGACTTGCCCGGCAATTTGCTGCATAAATCGGAGCTACTCTTAGGAAAGGTCTGCGTCCGTCTCGGCGGCCGCTATGGCGGCGATGCCGATCGTTATCTCGCCAAGGCATATGATTCCGATGATATCGATATCCGAATGCAAGCGGCGCTTTATCAGATTCTCAAGGCCACCCAAGACGGCCAACTTTCGAGGATTGCCGCTGTTGCCGCCTTCTTCAGCGGTTCGAAGTATCTGGCCTCTCGCTACTACGAGGAATGCGCCTATCGGGCAGGCTATCCTTTCATGAGGCAAAGAAGATACTCCGAAGCTGTCAAGTTGTACACGAATGTCTTGCGCAAACCCGACCCGGCCAGCAATAGGTTCTACGGACAGGCTCTTTGGCGACTGCATTGGTGCTATTTTCATCTTGAAAAATACAATGAGGCTTTGAGCATCCTTGAAAAGATGATGGCCCTTCGTGATTGGAAAGAATACGCCACCTACTGGATGGGCTATATCTATCAGAAGCTCGGCAAAAATGTTGAGGCACAGACTCTATATACTGAAGTCCTCAAGAACTACGGAAATACGTATTATGGCATTTTGGCCGGCGTTGTTCTAGAGAATACCTATGACCTCCGGGTCGACCTGGGAAAAGACCGGAAGGATTTTCAGCTTTTAAAAGCCGGGATGATCGAGAACCTCACGAGGAATAAACGATTCAATACGTTGAAGGAAAATGGGCTTTTTGAATATGCAGCTGCGGAGCTCCAGGCTTACCTGAAAGAACAAGGGATTTCCCGAAAAGAATACGAACAGAATTGGCGACCTTACGGGAGCGAGCTATCCAAGCTCTATTTCAATAGCGGGCAATACATCAACGCGGGTCTAAATATCTACTGGACGTACAGAGAGGACATTGACAAAGACTCCCGGAACATGCCGGATTGGCTCTGGAAGGTCTATTATCCGCTCTTTTACAAAGATCTCATTGACCGATATGCCGACCGCTATGGCGTGGAAAGAAAGTTCCTCTATGCTTTCATCAGACAGGAGAGTTTCTTTGAGCCGACCGTCAAATCGTCGGCCGGCGCAATCGGAATTATGCAGATCATACCGACAACGGGAGAGGCCATATTCAAGGAGATTAAATCGGAGCTTGGTCCGAGTACATATTCCACGCAGTTGTTATATAGGCCGGAAATCAACATCCCCATGGGCATCTTTCACCTGCGTAAGCAGCTCTATGAAAAGATCGAAGCGTATATCAACCAGCGGAATATTAGACAGGCTATGAACAAAGACCTTTATACAACATTAACGATAGCCGGATACAATGCCGGTATCGGCAGCGCTTTTCGTTGGGTGAGAGAAATCGAGTTCGAAAATCAGCAAGAACTCGTTGATCAGATCGATTATGAGGAAACGAGGAACTATGTAAAACTCGTCCTCAAACACATCATTATTTATAATCGAAAAGTCGGAAATTGAATATCTGATTCCTCTTTCCTTACACAGGTGAATAATTATTATGCTTGGCCGGCCTCGCCGGTAGCAAAAATAACGGTTTCGGGCGTGAATCTTGACGACGGCCTTTTTCGGACTTGATAATCGGCACTCCTGAACTTAGTGAAATAATGTACGCTGAAGTTCGCAACTTGGCATAGGAGGTAGGCCATCGTCATGGACAAGATAACTGAGCGCACGGCCCTGATTTCTTGACACTCCTCCGAGGCCGTGTCAGCGGGCGTGCAATAATGACCCCTTATGGGCAGCGAAAAATAGCCCCCTAGGTCTTGAAAGGGGGTTTCGGAATGCATCAAGAATGTGAATTGTTCCTTCCGGCGTGAGAGCCGGAAGGAGATGAGATGATCAAGACTGAGATATGGCATAAGATTCACAGGCGATTTAAACTCAAAGAAATAAAGAAGGCCATTGCCCGGCTGCTGGGATTAAGCGTCTTGAAAGTATGGAAGTGTGTGTCGTCAGACGGTTTCGGGATTGCGTTCTGTCTACCCGTTAAGGTGGGAGAGGAAATGGGCAGGTCAGAAGATTCGCTAGGGCGTCAATAGAAATTGACGATCGATTTGACCTATGATAAAAAACGATTGGGAATCGACGAAAGAGGTCGCTTATTCGTCATATTCGTATCGAGATTGGGGCCTTGCTCAACCTTGTTCTCAAGGTGATGCGACATCTTAGAATTATATAAGAACTCGGAGGGAATAATGGCCAAGGAGTCTAGAAAATATCTATTGCTTGTTATTGGAATCGCCATCTTTTCCTTGGGTATATTCTGTTGGCAGTATCTTGCCAAGGCTCGGTTCCAGAAACTTTCCACTGATTGGAATGAAACATCTGCTCAATTCATAACATACAAATCCAACATATTGGACGATTCTGGAAATCCTCTGTCTGAAGTTTCTTATAATGACCTGTCGAGGCTATTAAATACATTCGAGTCAAACAAAGTCGACCTAGGCGATATCCAGAAGATGATGGCCACGGGAGATGGCATGATACCGTGGCTGCCGGCCCAACGGGCAAGGACCGCAGCCTCAATGCAAGAAATGATGAATCACGAGGGCGAGTTTATCGCACAAGCTCAGGAAGCGATTCAAGCAGTCTCAGATCTCCAAAAGCAGTCGTCTAATGTTATAACATTATCAGCTAACGCAAGGTCAAGCGCTGTTGACGCTCTGAATTCAAATAACGATGTAGATGGCTATCAAGTGCATATATCTGAATTATGGGAAATATCACAGGAGTTCCCGCCAGTGGCCGGGGCAGTTATAAAGAGCCAGACCGCGAGTCATCTTGCGGGAATGGCCGAGAGTCTCCGTGCTGGAATGATTCGCAAGATGGCCTCAGACCTAAGAATAGAGGCAGGATTGCATACGAATCGTTTAGCCAGGACACGAAAAGCTCAAGATCTCCTCGTGCAATATAAAAATAGAGTTGGATATATGCTTCTGGCAAATACAGGTATCGTGGTCGCCGTTGAAAGCATGGCTAATTACCTCCAGCCGGCAATTGATAATGCTTTTCAGGCTTCCAGACCAGTGAGGGACCTCCTTAACGAAGCAAATAAGCCATTGCTGGGAGGAGAGTCATCTTTGAGCTGGGCAAGCCGGCTCGATCCCAATGTCGGGGTTACAGCAAGCATATTCGAGGGCTTGTGTAGCGGTATCGAATTGGCAAGGAGCGAAATATCGGACATCATCCAGACGACCCGACCACTCGTCGATTCGCTCACAGCTTTTAGGTCCACAAGATCGAGGGATTCAATTAAGGAGGTAGTTAAGACATCACAAAATGCCGCATCGTATTTTTCATCAAAGACGAGTATTTTCGACCCCGTTATCTCAAAGATTAATGAAGCGGAGCGAAAAGTGAATGAAATCTATATTGCCGCAACCCGACTGCGAATTCCGATGGCCGCCGGCATTATTAACCGACTAGCAGAAGGGGCAAACTTCTTAGTAAATTCTGCGCGAAGCCCTTTTGAACAAGGAAGGCAGACAATTGGGAATATTGCCAATTCACTCAGGGATTTCTCGACCCAAGAAGATGCCTATATTGCTACGCTCAGGTCTCTTGCACAGGAATCGCCCGAAGTGATTAGTCCGGAGATGGCTGGCGAACAGGATAATTCAAATACAACCGGGCTAGATGCCGAGCCGCGCATCAAGAAGGAAGTGTTTCGCGCTAAAAATATAGCCCCGTCCTATAGACTACGGTCAATTCCCCAAGATATGAGTAACAATGAATCTTTCTTAAGAATGTTTGAAAGTGCAGATTTTTATGAACCGAGTTACGGGCCAGCAGGACGAGGGCTTAACAATTATTATGAGTTAGTAGAGATTAATGGAGATAAGGTGGTCGCCGACTACGCGACAGGTTTGATGTGGCATCAATCTGGTGGCAAAGAAATTCCCCGTAACGGCGTCACAAACTGGATTCAAGATATAAATCGAATAGGGTATGCGGGATTCTCGGACTGGCGAATGCCTACTTTGGAGGAGCTGCTCTCTCTCGTGGAAAGAGATTATGTAGAAAGGGAAGGAGATGGATGGCAACTATATACTGATAAACTCTTCGATCTTACACTGCAAATAATTGCGACATCAGATTTTGCTCCGGATAATGAACTTTTTGTGATTGATTTTGCTAGCCCCCTAATAACAAGTTCAGCAGTCACAAGCGGCGTTGACATACGCCCTGTACGCTCGATTATATAACCCGCCTCCAATCTATTTGCTCGCTCTTGAATGAATTCTCCTATTATTTAGGCTTCCGGTGCCCTTGGTCGGCAATCTAGAGGCAGATAAGGTCCTCGGGGAAGCCGGTTGCCCCGTTGATCTGCTCCCCTCTTAGGGATCCAGCCCCTGTGATAAGAATCTGCCGGATTTGACCCGCACCCGATTTATCGACCATTCTGCTAATAAGTTTTTGAATGTGAGCACAATATTGAGCACATCAACTGGAAACGAGCTCGTAACCCGTACATCTTGCTTCAATTAAGTAAGCGGCCCAGCTGCCTTCTAAGCAGCGGGTCGGGAGTTCGAGTCTCTCCAGGCGCGCTCTCTTCATCCCCATAGACGGTTGACTTGCCCCTCTGTTGAGCGACCCTAGGAATCAGCTCCCAGCCGCCGGGAGGCGGACCAGGCGGACCTGGTCGATCTGCATCCTGTACATCCCCAGACTCTCGGCCGCGCCGATGACGATGCTCATGATGTTCGTGCCGTCGGTATTAGCGAAGGCAGAGAAGGGGAATTCGTATTTCTTCCAATCTTCGCCGATCGTAAAGAACTGGAAGGCCGGCATCTTCTGGCCCTGAAGGACGAACATGACGACCGCCTTTCCCCCGCCGCCCTTGGCCCAGAAGGAGAGCGCGTTCCATGAAGAGAGGTTGGGGCACGTCCAGTACGTCGCGCCGGGATAGAAGGCCGCGCCGGCCCAAGGAAGCGGGCTCCCCGGCTTCAATTCTCCCTTGAGGGCGAGGGATCCGGACGTGTTCTCGGCCCCGCCCGAGGCCACCTCGATGGCCGCTCGAGATTTTCCGCCCATCATCGCGTCCGTCGTTTCGAACCAGGTGAAGCCGAAATTGGTGAAATAATCACCGGAATCAAAGTCGCTGATGAAACCGGATTCGGCGCCTTCGGGGGCGGGGATCTTGCCCGTCTCCCGCCAAGATCTCTGGAGGGCTTCCATTTTGGCCCGATAGGAGTCTCGGTCCAGTTCTTTTCCGAATTTCCAGATCCGGGCAATGTCCCGGGTGGCCGTGATGTCCTCGTCGGGATTCCCATTGACGAGCAAGAGGTCCGCCCTCAGGCCCGGGGCGATCCGCCCGCGATCCTTAAGTCCAAAGACTTCGGCCGGGACCGAGGTGGCGGCGGCCAGGGCGTCGAGGGGCTTCATCCCCGCGCCGACCAGGAGCTCCAGCTCGCCGTGCATGCTCAGCCCGTGCGTCGTGCCAGGGTTGCTCGCGTCTGTACCCGCGAGGACCCGGACGCCCCCTTCATAGAAGCGCCTGGCGGTTTCCTCGGCCGCATGGAAAGTCCAGTCCGTGTCCGTCATCTTCGGTTTCTGTACGGTCAGGGCGGCCAGAAGGTCGGGGGACAGGTAGGGGGCAAGGCGTTGGTCGTGGATGAGGTCGATGATCTTGGCGTCGGGGAGTTCGCTCATCACCGAGAGGGTGGGGATGACAAAGGCGCTGTTCGCCTTCATCAGGTCGATGAGATCGCGCTCTGGAGGGACGTCTGCGAAACAGTGGCCCAGGCCGTTGACCCCGGCTTCGATCGCCTCCCGGGCGTACTTCCTAATGTTGATATGGACGACGCTCAGAAGCCCCTGCTTGCGGGCCTCGGCCGCCACGGCGGCGATGACATCCGGTCCCAGGAGATGCGGGCTCGCCCCGGACATGATCTTGACGTAGTCGGAGCCTTCGGCCTTCCGCTTGGCGACGAAATCGGCCGCCTCCTCCGGCTTGGTCAGGGTCGGGACGTCGCCTCCGTATTCGGTGCCGTGGCCGCCGGGGGCGGTCGCCGCCAGCCCGGCCGAAAAGAGGTCGGCCATATCGGGCGTGCCGGTCGCGGCTTGCATGGTCTTGACGGAGCGCATAAAGCCGGGGACGGTCATCATGTCCATGACTGTCGTCACGCCGAACATGAGGGAACGCCGCAGCTCGGCGAGGGCGAAGGCATGGACGTGGGAATCGATCAGTCCCGGCAGAAGAGTCAGGCCCTTTCCCTCCACGACCTCGGCGCCGGCCGGAACGGCCACCCATTTCCCTACGGCGATGATCTTCGGCCCTTCGACGACGACCGTGCATTGGGGAATGATCTTCTGGCCGTCAAAGACCCTGACGTCCTTAAAGGCGAGCCGCGCGGCGGGTGGGACGCTCCGCGGTACCAAAGCGCCAGCGGCCAGGACCGAGACGGCCAAGACAGTGGTCAGGACGGCGCGACGACTCAATTCGGGCTTTGAAAAACGGTCGACGATTCTCATGGATTCTTCACCTTTCGACACGGGATGCGTCGCGATTCACGATTTTGTCAATTTCGTGAATCCTCCAGGCGGCCCCCTGGAGAGATGGCCGACATCGGGAGATACGCAAAAGGAAAGGACAATGTTCCTTGGAAGAACTCTGATGCCGCGATCCGTGACGTCGGGGAAGCAGCGGGTCGGGGGTTCGGGTCCCTCCAGGCGCGCTCCCATTTTCCCCGAGAGATCTGCCGTTTAGCTATCATCCCCCGCACCCTAAAGTTGTCACAAGTTTGTACATCGCTATACCTTTTTAGGCATCTGCTGAGCGGACATTGAGCACGGTCAGAGCGGAGGGGGTGTAACCGAATAATGGAGGGTTGACATTATTATTGTCAGGAAAGGCAGCGGGTTCCTGATCCGGTCCGTCGGGGATCGTGTTCAAAGCTCTGGCGAAGTGATCAGGGGAACCCTTTCCCCCACGAATGCGTCATACTAGGTGAGGGAAGGAGAACCATGATCATGCGCATAACGAGAATCGTCCTATCGTCTGCCGTCGCCGTGCTCATCATTTCGGCCATCGCGGTCGCCCAGCACAAGACCCCCCCTCCGGAATCGATCTGGCGGGCCGAGCGCCAACACGTCACCGTCGATAATTTCCCGGCCGAAGGCCTGATCCTGGATATCGGCGGCGGCGGCGAGGGGATCATAGGCCAGCTCAAGGGCCGGCAGGTCGTGGCCATCGACCTCCTCAAACAGGAGCTCGAAGACGCGCCGGCCGGGCCCCTGCTCAAGATCGTCATGGACGCCAGGGATCTGAAGTTCCTCGACGGTTCGTTTCCGACCGCCACGGTCTTCTTCACGTTCATGTATATCAACCCCGCCGATCACGAGAAGGTCCTCCGTGAGCTCCATCGCGTTCTCGCGCCCGGCGGACGGCTTCTCATCTGGGATGTCGTTTTCCCCCGGCTCCAGGACAAGCAGAAGACGACCGTTCTGTTCCCCTTCACCATCAAGCTCCCCGGCCGTGAGATCGATACGGGCTATGGGGTCGGTCTCCGGGAGGGGGAGCTCGGGTTGCCCCATTTCACAGAGCTGGCCCGCAAGACCGGCTTCGACGTTATTTCTAAGAATAGCGCCCAGGCCTGGTTCTTCCTGGAACTCGCCAAACCGGCCGTCCAGTGAGATCCGAAGAAGACGCCCGCTCTCCAGAGAGAGGCCGGCCTAAACGCGGCCGGCTTTCCAGGAGTATATAATTGTGAAGAGACACATACGACGCCGTCCCCATCCGGCTGAAGAGACGTGACACCATGAGCCGAACTCGTTCCACAAAAATCATCGGGATCTTCCTGATCCTGGCGGGGTCCTCGATCCTCAACCCGGCCCTCTCCCAGGACAGGGGACAAAAATCCGAAACTCTTCCGCCCGCCAATGTCTCCAGCGGCCAGGGAACGGCAAATCCGCGCGATCCCGTGGGGAATTTCGAATACGTTTGGAACCGCCTCGATCGCAATTACGGGCAGTTCGACGCCAAGCGCGTGGACTGGGATGCCCTCTACCGGACCTACCGCCCCCAGGTGACATCTGCTACGACGGATCAGGAGCTGTGGGACATCCTCCTCGCCATGCTGGGTCACCTTAACGACGCCCATGTGTGCTT
Source organism: uncultured Eubacteriales bacterium (assembly GCA_964652895.1). Lineage (GTDB taxonomy): Bacteria > Acidobacteriota > Aminicenantia > Aminicenantales > Saccharicenantaceae > RBG-16-66-30. The sequence continues at coordinate 5,520 of CAZZCH010000009.1, read as the reverse complement.
GGCTGACGAGACTCGCCGTACGTGTTGCGGGCTCACGGAGGGGCTTAAGCCAGGCGACTTCTCTCTCGACCTGGTGAAGTCGAAATACCTGCAGGATAAAGCCCTGGACGCGCTGAAGGGCAAGCTCACATATGGTTGGCTGACGCCATCGACCGGCTATGTGCGCATCGGCGACTTCAAGGCCGGCCTCGACGCGATCACCCAAGCGATCGACATCGTGATCGGCCAGTTCGCCGGCGCCCGGGCCATGATCGTAGACGTCCGAGACAACCCGGGAGGTGCAGGCCGGGCGGCGGAGCTCGTAGCGGCCAGGTTTGCCGACCGGACCCGACATTATAGGCGCGTCCAAACCCGCTATGGCGCGAAGCACAGCGATATGACCCCCCCGGACTACCGCAACGTCTCTCCGGACGGCAGGGCCCAGTTCTTGGGCCCCACGGTCCTTTTGACCAACCGCGTCACCGCGAGCGCCGCCGACATTTTCGTTCTGGCTATGCGGGTGCTGCCGCATGTCACCGTGGTGGGCGACCTCACCGAGGGAGCCCTCTCCGCACAGTTCCCCGACCGTATGCCCAATGGCTGGACGCTTTTTGTCGCCTTCAAGGTGGAGACGGACCACAACGGCGTCAACTGGGACGGCATCGGCATTCCTCCGGACCTGCGTATCGCCAACTCGGCCGCTGATATCGCCGCGGGCAGGGACCGGGTGTTGGAATTCGCGTTGCAGCTGCTGGAGAAAGGAACGCCCGGGCCCCAGGATGAGTCAGCCAGCCTTCTGAACGTTAAAGCCTCTCTGGTCGAAGCGTACGTGCGCTGTGCATCGGAAAAGGGGGTCAAGGCGGCGATCACCGAGCTGGACCGCTCGCGGGCCTCCGGGGGAAGCGCTCATTACATCTCCGTAGATGAGGTCATGCAGCAGGCCGCGCAGTATCTGGGCCGCAAGCAGTATTCCGAGGCGATCGGACTGTTGCAGGCCTGCCAGAAGGATTTGTCCCAATTCGCCAGCACCTACATCTACCTGGCCAGAGCGCACCTGGGCGTCGGCGATCTCGCGGCTGCCGAGGCAGTCATGAAGATAGGGGACGGGATTGAAGCCATGCTCCCCTGGGAAGTGCCGCAGATCGAGCAGGTGAAAACGGCCATTCTCAAGCAAAAACAGGGCTCCGCCGCCGACGTCCTGGGAAAAGCCCTCGCCGACGGGGGCCTTCCCGCCGCAGAGAAGGCCCTCGTGCAGCTGTCGAGCCGGCGGGAGCACGGCGGCCCGGTCTTCGATGAGGCCGATTTCAACGCTCTCGGCTACCGGTTGTTGGAGGAAAACAGCCTCGAGTTCGCCCTCTATGTCTTCACAAAGAACGTCCAGCTCTATCCCGGCTCGAGCAACGCTTACGACAGCCTCGGTGAAGCCTTTGTCAAAGCCGGCCGCAAGGCGGAAGCGATCGAAAGCTACCGGAGGTCTCTGGCCCTGAATCCGGGCAACGCGAACGCGCGGTCGAAACTTAAGGAGCTGGAGAAGAGGCCATAACCACGTTATTCCTCTTTTCCGGGTCGCGAGAGCGGATAATGCCCTATCCTGGATTCATCTCATGTGACAGCACAGGAATATCGAGTTCATAGCCTCCTCAAGCGGCCGGCCGGGCTGACGGGTATCTGATACACGTAATCCGGGGATGAAGGCCCTTCCGGGCCGTTCGTGTGCACAATTCTGAGCACACGTTCCGGAAGCGATATCGTAAGCCACTAATATTTCATCAGTTAAGACAGTAGCCCAGCTGCCTTCTATGCAGCGGGTCGGGAGTTCGAGTCTCTCCGGGCGCGCTCTCTTTTTTGAACGGCATCCAGGCGCTCCCGTTGGCTTGCCAGGCTGGCTGCATTCGATCGTCCGACGGGTAGGGCCCAATTTATGAAACGCTATGGACGCCGCCGCCGACTCCGACGGATAAGATAATGGCGATGTTCTCAAAGAGCGACTTATAAAAGGATGTTATTTTTGCCAGCGACATTTCCACCTCGGTCGTGACACCGGCGTTCACCCCGACATCGGCCCCCTTTTTTTCGACCAGGATGCTAAGAGACGCAGAGACAGGATCGGCATTCGAAACCGCGACAGGTTGGGCAATGATTTGTCCGGATTTCTTATCGGAAAGAAGGATCTCGTATCCTTTCGTCAGCGCCTTTATCGTCGCGGCCCAGACCTCGTCGTATGTGATGGACGTGTAAAGGGCATCTCCGCTTCCTTTCGCTAGGAGGGCGTTGGAACCGAGGGTCGGCCGGTCGAGGATCGACCAGGTATAAGAAACCGGCCGTGATCCAACTCGAGCCGGCGGCTCCTCGTCCCCCATCATTTCGGGGTTGCCATCCCGTTTGGGCTCGAACCCTGCGTCCGTCCTCCCCTGGACCTGGCGCAAGCTCTCGATGAAGGACCGGACCCTGTTCTTTTCATCCTGAGAGCGCGCGCTCCGCTCGATCGCCGTGGCCAGCTTCAAGGCCTCTTCGTAACGGCCCAAGCGGACCAGCACGCTTCCCAGCATCATCTGATTCGAGAAGTTCCCGGGCTCGATGCCCACGGCCTTGCGGGCCAGCTCGAGAGCCCGATCCACCTTCCGGTCGTCGTCGAGGCAGAGTCTGGCGAGGGCCATGTACGCGGGGGCGAAGTGCGGATTGAACTCGATGGCCTTGGTCAAGCTGGCCTCGGCCTGCCCGGCTCCCTCCGGCGTCTCGAGTTCGATCAGGGTCAGGATGGCGTGGTAATAATGGGCCAGGAAGCTCTGAGAATCTCCGGCGATTGCCCGGTCGAACCATCGTCGGGCCTCGGCGCGATCGCCCTGCCGCATTAACAGGAACCCCAGGCTTTCCTGGGCTGCGGCCAGGCCGGGCTGGAGGCGCAGGGCCTCTTCGAGAAGAGGCTGGGCATCCTGCGGCCGGCGGTCATGCAGCAGGAAATCGCCGAGCCTCGCGGCCGTCTCGGCCGCTGAAAGCACCCGCGCGCCATAGCTCTCGGACGTGACCCCAACCTTCGTTTTGATCAAGACGTAGGGGAATAAAGACCGCTCGACGTACCTTCCCAGCTCGGCCTGGAGCTTGGGGGAGTCGGCGAAGATCTGGCGGGTCGCCGCGTCCTCGTCGATACCCTGGGCCCGCAGGGCCAGGAAACGGGACAGGCGGTTGCGCTGGCCGGCCTCCGTTTTCTCGGCCAGCATCAGGTAATGCGTGAGGGCCCATGATTGGGCGTAAAACGTCTGCGCCTTGTCCGCTTCATTATAGTTAGGAGAGTCGTGGGTGATCCGGAAGAGCTCCGCGAGCGGGAGCATCTTGCCTGCGCGCAATCTCAGGATGCAGTTGGCATCCGGCCGGCCCAGACCGACCTCCGTCCCGCCGATCTTGCTGAACCCGTAGAACTCGGCCAACCCCTCCTCCATCCAGAGGGGCAGAGCGCGGACGTTGAGGTCCAGGACCATATGGGTGTATTCGTGATAGACGATGCCGTAAGGGCCGTCCTCCCCGGCGTCCAGCCGGATGGCCGCGTAGACCTTGTCTTCTCCCGGCAAGAACCATCCGTCGGGATGGGCTTGGCCCTTCTTCTCCCAGAACTGGGGCATGGCCGCTCGCATGGATTTCTCGTCCTTGAAGCCCATGACGACAAAGGGCTTGCCGGACTCGACCCGCAGTCCCAGGGTCTGCTCGAAAACGGACCTGATCGCTTCGAACCGGCCGGCCAGCTGCCGCCCCTGCCGCTCGCTTCCGTTCGTGGCCACCAGGAAATGGGGGCTTCGGACTTCGGTCCATTTTTGGGTCTGGCCCTGAGCGAAGGCCGATGGGGCCAGGAGAAGGACGACTTGAAGAACGAACACAATCCGGACGAACCGCGCGGGCTTTCTCATTATCCCCACCCTGGTTGATAGAGATTTCCGGCCATGGGTCGTCCGCGCAAGCTTCCGAGCCTGACCGTCCTGGGCTTGGCTCCGCTGGACATCCCCACTCATATCGCTGCTATCATCATCTTTCCAAACTTGAGAGTTGTCAAGATTATGTCAAAGATTTGTCCAAAAGGAGCGCTGAGAAACGACCTGGCCGCCTTCTCAGAAGCGGGCAGGGAGTTCGGGTCTCTCCAGGCGCGCTTGTTGATTCCCCGAGAATTGACGTGCTCCCGCTCAAGGGCTGGTGCATTGACCAGGGGCCGATGAAGGCGGTGGCGAACGACAAATCGGCTCCAGCGGTCACTCTCAAGAAGAATGTTCCCTCCCCGCAGGGCTGGGCGCTGGTCTTGAAACGGGTTGCACGATAGCCCTGAAGGGGCGTAATATGCCGCTTGATGGAATGGACAGCGTGATGAAAAGAATGAACCTAGACAAGCAGGCCATCGAGTTATATGAAGCTTATCTCAAGGAGATCAAACCATGAACGCCATTTCGCGGCGTCGCTTCATGTTAGGTGCCTCCCTGGCGGCGGCAGCTCTTGGCGTTAACCCACGGGCGGGCCTGGCTGCGTTGACGCAGGAAAACCCCGTCCGGACGGACGCTTCGGGGAAATTGTGCCTGTGGTCTGACCGACCGGCGAAAGCATGGATGACGGAAGCCCTGCCGATCGGCAATGGACCCATGGGCGCGATGCTCTTTGGTGGCACCGAAGTCGAGCGGATCCAGTTCAATGAGATCAGTCTCTGGGCCGGAGATCGCATGGCCGTCGAGGGCCTTGATGATGATGGCCAAAACATGGGGGCCTATCAGGCGTTTGGCGACATCCTCATCCATCTCGGCCATGACTTCTCCAAGGTCACCGATTACCGGCAGGAGCTCGACATCGATCGCGCCGTTCATCAGGTGACCTACGAATACAACGGGGTGCGCTATCAACGGACGGCCTTCGCCAGCCACCCCGACGGAGTCATTGTGATCCACCTGACGGCGAACAAGCCCGCCGCCTACACCGGCCGCGTTCAGCTTGCGGATATGCACCAGGCCCGGATTGCCGCCGCAGGCAACAAGCTTAGCTCGGTGGGCAGGCTGGAGAACGGTTTTGAATATGAAGCCCAGTTGCTTGTGCTGAATGAAAACGGCGCCATCGCAGTTAAGAATGACGATGCCTGCGCCAAAAACCCATGGGCCATTGTCGTGCCCGCCGCCAGTCTGGCCTTCGACCGATGCGACAGCGTGACCCTGATGCTCGGGGCGGGCACCAACTTTCTCCAGGATCACACCAAGCAGTGGCTCGGCGTGCATCCCCACGCCGCAGTCGCGAAGCGGGTGGATTCCGCCGCCAAGCAGAACGCGAAAGAGCTGCTGGCGCGGCATGTGAAAGATTATCAATTCCTCTTCCGCCGATTTTCCCTCGATGTGGGGACCACCGCGCCGGACCTGCTTGCCAAGACCACGCTGGCACGGCTGGAGGCCTATGCAAAAAGCGCGACGGCCGATCCGGATCTCGAAGCCTTGTTCTGCCAGTTTGGCCGCTATCTGCTGATCAGTTGCTCGCGCCCGGGATCTTTGCCCGCCAATCTCCAAGGGGTCTGGAACGACAGCAACG